>NZ_JBFBBY010000127.1:0-21949 GCF_040682875.1 Amycolatopsis sp. NPDC051071
CAATGCACTCAAAGAAACCTCAAACGAGGTTCAAAAACAATAAGCTCTACTGGCTTAGTTCACTAGCACACTGTTGAGTTCTCAAGCAACACACCCCGAATCACACCGAGCAACAGTATCACTGAAGCGCGGCCTTATCCGAAGCAGTCATTTCTTGGCTTTTGTTCGGAGCCTACCCTACACCTGCTTGAAACTGCCGTCTCAGCGGGGTCTGGTTACCTCTCCGGTTCGGGACCACCCACTCTACCACCAACTGGTGGGAGCTTGGTTCGTGTTCCCGGCGGCCGCTCGGTTTCCCTGGCGACGAAGAGAACGTTACACGGCCCGAAACCGGCTTTCACAGGGGGGTCCCTTTTTTCGCGCCGGGGCTCTGACCTGCGTCGATCTAGCTTTCGCCCGGGACCGGCTCCCCGTGCGTGGCGATGACCGTCAGCGCGACGAGGGCGGCGGCGAGCAGAGCGGTGACGTGGATGGGTGCGGGTGTGAACGACGCGGCGAGGACGAGCACCGCGGTCACCGGGAAGCCGATCGCGATCGGACGGCATTCGTTGGTGGGCCCGATGTGCATCAGCCAGACACTCAGCAGGTAGATCGCGACGGGCACGGTCGTGGCCATGGCGGCGGGCAGCGGCGCGACGTGCCCGGTGTGGGTGTCGTAGTCGACCGCGACTTCGAGTCCGGCGCCGAGCGCGGCCGCCGAAGCGAAGATCAGGTAGTGCCCGTAGCCCCAGCTCGCGACGGTGAACAGGTTCTTCGCCTTCTCGAGTCGCACGTGTCCGGGCTGGTCGAAGTACAGCCACCACAGTGAGAAGACCAGCACCAGCCCCGCGGCGGCGAGGGAGATCAGGCTGCCGGCGTGCTCCCCCTCGTCCAGCCCTTCCTTGACCGCCGTGGTCGCACCGAGGATGGATTCACCCAGCACGATGATCGTGAACAGGCCGTAGCGTTCGGCGATGTGGTGCGGGTGCCAGCCCGTCGGGCGACGTCGTTCGGCGATCATCGGCACCGCGAGTTCCGCGAGCAGCAGCAGGAAGAACGACGGCAGACCCAGTGACTCCGGCAGGCCGAGGCGCACGATCCACAGGATCTGGACGATCGTGATGCCGACGGCGTAGCGCAGTGCGGCCGGTCGGCACGATGAATCGGTTCGCGCGGCGCGCAGCCATTGCACGACCATCGCGAGCCGCATCAGGACGTAGCCGATCACCATGACCGTGAAGTCGCCGTCGAAGGCCGACGAGACACCGGCCGCCACGGTCAGTCCGCCGGCGATCTGCACCAGCGTGACCAGCCGGTACGGGACGTCGTCGGTGTCGAACGACGAGGCGAACCAGCTGAAGTTCAGCCAGCCCCACCAGATCGCGAAGAACACCATCCCGAAGCTGAGCACCCCGTGCCCGATGTGGTTCTCGGCGATCGCGTGATGCAGACCGGCCGCGGCCTGTGCGACGGCCACCACGAAACACAGGTCGAACAACAGCTCCAACGGTGTCGCGACCCGGTGTCCCTCGCCGGAATTCCGCATCGTCATCGGCCGGTACCAGACCCGCCGGCGACCCCGCCGCACAGAACTCTCCGCCATCGGTGCTCCTCGCGTTCTCGAACTGCGGAGATCTTCGCAGCCGGAACCGGTTGACACACCCGGAGAACGCGCGGCGGGTGGGCCCGGACGGGGTGCACCTCCCCAGGCGACCCCGCACGGACCCACCCGCGCGATTGCTTCACCGGGACGAGGCTGTCAGTGGTGGTGAGCCGGCTGCCGCCGAACGGTCCCCCGCGGACGCCGACGGCCGTCCACCGGCTCGTGACCGTAGGTGTCCATTCGGCGAAAACTCCGGACTCACCACGATCGCTCCCACCGATCGATCCATCCCCGATCGATCGACAGAAATACCACTGTCGGTAGCCAAGTCACAGCAGTGAAGGCTCCGTAAGGTCTACCCGGTTGCTCTAAGTAGCGCCAGAGGCTGACGACTTCAGTCACTCGGATGGAGCATCCGGTCTAGCCGACCGTAATCACGGGGGAGCGCCATCGCTCAGCCGCGTTGACTGTCGGCGGACGCCCTGGCGGCTTCCTCCCGCTCAGTGAGCAAACGCCGGTTCCGGCGCGTACGGAGTTCGATCACCGCGAGTACCAGTGCCGCGCAGGTCAATCCGGCGGCACACAACATCGCCGCGGTCAGCGCCGACGGGTAACCGCCGTTCGCGCCCAGCACCGCGTGGAAGATCGACGCGAGCACGACCGTGCCGATCGCGGTGCCGATCCGCTGCCCGGTCTGCAAAGCGCCCCCGGCCACCCCGGCCATCGACGTCGGCACGCATTCCAAGGTCAGCGTGGTGTTGGGTGAGATGACCATCCCGCCGCCGACACCGGCGACGAGCAGCGGCAGCGCGAACCACCAGCCGGCCGCGGGCCCAGGGGCATGACCGGCGAGAACAGCGACGGTGACCATCCCGGTGATCACCATGACCAGCCCGGTGACGGTGAGTTTGCGGCCCCACTTCGGCACCAGCCGTCCCGCGACGGCCGCGGAGACGGACGAGCCGATCGCGAACGGGGTGACGGCGAGACCGGACATCAGCGGCGTGTAACCCAGGCCCTGCTGGAAGAAGATGGCGAAGACCAGCCACATGCCGGTGAACCCGCAGAAGTACAGCGCGCCGACCGCGGCACCCGTGGTGTAACCCGGAGTGCCGGTGAACAGGCGCGTGTCCAGCAACGGCGGACGGCCGCGCCGCACCATCGAGCGTTCCCAGCGTACGAAGGCGAACCCGGAGATCACCGCGATGACGAACAGCCACCACAGGCCGCTGAGCCCGCCCTGTTCGGATTCTATCAACGGGAGCAGTACACCGAGCACCGCGACACCCAGCAGCATGATGCCGACGAAGTCGATCTCACCCCGCAGGCTTCTCGCCGGTCTTTCCGTCTTCGGCAGCCATCTCAGCGCCAATGCGAACGCGAGGATCCCGATGGGCACGTTCACGTAGAAGACCCAGCGCCAGCCTTCCGGGTCACCGAATACGGCGAGGATCACCCCGCCGAGCACCGGTCCGATCGCGGTCGAGATCCCGACGGTGGCACCGAACATGCCGAACGCGCGCCCTCGCTCCGCGCCGCGGAACAGGTCCTGGATCATCCCGCTGTTCTGCGGGGTCAACATGCCCGAGGCGAATCCTTGCAGGAGGCGCGCGATGATCAGCGTCGTCTCGTTCGGCGCCGCCCCGGCGAACGCGCTGGTCAGCACGAACGCGGCGAGTGCGAACAAGAACATCCGGCGGCGGCCGAGCGCGTCACCGAGTCTGCCGCCGGTCACCAGTACCAGCCCGAAGGCCAGCGCGTAGCCGGAGACGACCCACTGGATCGCGCCACTCGACGCGCCGATGTCCCGCTGGATCGACGGCAGCGCCGTGTTGACGATGCTGACGTCGAGCAGGCCCATGAACCCGGCGGCGAGGGAGACGGCGAGCGCCTTCCAGCGCCGAGGATCGGGTTCGAAGGTGGTCATCAGGTGCTGGCGGCGATCCCGGGAATGCCCTTGAGCTCACCGATCAGCATCGACGTCACCTTGACCGGGTAGTCGTAGAGCGCGAAAACAGTCTGGTTCTTGCCGACCAGCTTGAGGTGCACCGGGGTTTCGCCCTTGTGTGCGAGCAAGGTCTGCTTCAGCTCGCTGACCACCGACTGGTCGATCTTCTCCGCCGCGGCCAGCAGGACGAGTGGCATGTCCTCGTCGCCGTTCCCGATCTCGGACAGGTCGAGTGGCACGAGCCCGCCGCCGAAGATGGACATCTTGTCCTCGCGCCAGTTCACCCGGCCCTTGACCAGTACCGCGTTGTCCTCGATGAGGTCGGCGGAGAACATCGCGTACGACTTCGGGAAGTACAGGACCTCCAGCGAGGCGTCCATATCCTCGACGGTGCAAATCGCCCAGGGCTCGCCCTTTTTGTTGACCCGGCGCTCCAGCGAGGTGATCAGCCCGGAGATGATCAGCTCGCCTTCCTTGGGCGGGTCGGCGATGATCGCGGCGATCGGCCTCGGCGCGTGTTTACGCAGAATGCGCTCGGCGCCGTCCAGCGGGTGCGCCGAAACGTACAGGCCGAGCATCTCCCGTTCGTAGGCGAGGAGTTGCTTGCGCGGGTACTCCTCCTCGCCGAATTTCAGATGCGCGAGCGGCGAAGAGGACACGGCGGCCTCCCCTTCGTCGTCCCCGCCGAAACCGAAGAGGTCGAACTGACCCATCGCCTCCTGGCGTTTGAGCGGGACCACGGCTTCGACCGCGTCCTCGTGCACCTGGATCATCGAGAGCCGGGAGTTGCCGAGCGAGTCGAATCCGCCGGCCTTGATCAGCGATTCGATGACCCGCTTGTTGCAGGCCACCAGTTCGGACTTGTCGAGGAAGTCGGTGAAGCTGGAGTACTTCCCCTTCTCCTCGCGGGTCTTGATGACCGACTCGACGACGTTCGCGCCGACGTTGCGGACGGCACCCATGCCGAAGCGGATGTCGTCCCCGACGGCCGCGAACCTCAGCGCCGACTCGTTGACGTCCGGCGGGAGCACCTTGATCCCGAGACGGCGGCATTCCGAGAGATAGACCGCGGACTTGTCTTTGTTGTCACCGACCGACGTGAGCAGCGCGGCCATGTACTCCGGCGTGAAGTTCGCCTTGAGGTACGCGGTCCAGTAGGAGATCAGGCCGTACGCGGCCGCGTGACTCTTGTTGAACGCGTAGCCGGCGAACGGGAGGATCGTGTCCCACAGCGCCTTGATCGCTTCGGAGGAGAAGCCGCCGGGGAGCAGTTCGCTCGCCTTCATCCCCGCTTCGAAGCCCACGAACTCCTTTTCGAGGACTTCCTGCTTCTTCTTGCCCATCGCCCGGCGGAGCACGTCCGCGCGACCCATCGAGTACCCGGCCACCTTCTGGCCGATATGCATGATCTGCTCCTGATAGACGATCAGGCCGTAGGTGTCGGCCAGGATCTCCTTCAGGGGCTCTTCGAGCTCGGGATGGATCGGTTTGACCTTTTGCCGCGCGTTCTTGCGGTCGGCGTAGTCGTTGTGCGCGTTCATGCCCATCGGGCCGGGGCGGTACAGCGCGCCCACCGCCACGATGTCGTCGAACACCGTCGGCTGCATCCGGCGCAGCAGATCCCGCATGGGACCACCGTCCAGCTGGAACACGCCGAGCGTGTCACCGCGGGAAAGCATTTTGTACGTCTCGGGGTCTTCGACGCCGAGGGTGTCGAGGTCGATGTCGACCCCGCGGTTGGTCTTGATGTTGTCGATCGCGTCACCGATGACGGTGAGGTTCCGCAGGCCGAGGAAGTCCATCTTGAGCAGGCCGATGTTCTCGCACGACGGGTAGTCCCAGCCGGTGATGATCGAACCGTCGTCGCGCTGCCACAGCGGGATCGCGTTGGTGAGCGGCTCACTCGACATGATGACCGCGCAGGCGTGGACGCCGGCGTTGCGGATCAGCCCTTCGAGACCACGGGCCGTGTCGAAGATCGTCTTGCACTCTTCGTCGGTCTCGACGAGCGTGCGGACTTCGGCGGCTTCGCCGTAGCGCTCGTGCTTCGAGTCGACGATGCCCGAAAGCGGGATGTCCTTCGCCATGATCGGCGGCGGCAGCGCCTTCGAGATCCGGTCCGCGATCGCGTAGCCGGGCTGGCCGAAGTGGACGCGGGCGGAGTCCTTGATCGCCGCCTTCGTCTTAATCGTGCCGAACGTGATGACCTGCGCGACCTTGTCGACGCCGTACTTGTCGGTGGCGTACCGGATCATCTCGCCGCGACGGCGGTCGTCGAAGTCGATGTCGATATCGGGCATGGACACGCGCTCGGGGTTCAGGAACCGCTCGAACAGCAGCTTCTGCGGGATCGGGTCCAGGTTGGTGATACCGAGGACGTACGCGACCAGCGAACCGGCGGCCGAACCACGGCCGGGGCCGACGCGGATGCCGACCTTACGGGCGTAGTTGATGAGGTCGGCGACGATGAGGAAGTAGGCAGGGAAGCCCTTCCCGATGATGACGTCGAGCTCGATCTCGATGCGCTCGTTGTAGTACTCGTCCGGGACGCCTTCCGGGTACCGCCACTTGAGGCCGCGCGCGACCTCTTCCCGCAGCCAGGTGCCCTGGTCGTACCCGTCGGGGACCTCGAAGAACGGCAGCCGGTCCTTATGCGTGTAGACCTCTTTGTAGGACTCGACGCGCTCGGCGATCAGCAGTGTCGAGTCGGCGGCGCCGGGGACCTCTTTGTCCCAGTACTCCCGCATGTCGGCGGCCGACTTCAGGTAGTAACCGTCACCGTCGAACTTGAACCGGTTCGGGTCGTTCAGCGTCTTGCCCGCCTGCACGCACAGCAGCGCGGAGTGGGTGTCGGCCTGGTCCTTGGTGACGTAGTGCGAGTCGTTCGTGGCCAGCGGCCGGAGGTCGAGCAGCTTGCCGATTTCGAGCAGGCCCTCGCGGACCGACCGCTCGATCGGCAGGCCGTGGTCCATCAGCTCCAGGAAGAAGTTTTCGGCGCCGAAGATGTCCTTGTAGTCCGAGGCCGCCTGGATCGCCTCGGTGCGCTGTCCCAGCCGCAGCCGCGTCTGCACCTCGCCCGAGGGGCAGCCGGTGGTCGCGATGATGCCGTCGTGGTTCTCCGAGATCAGCTCGCGGTCCATCCGGGGCTTGCGGTAGTACCCCTGCATGCTCGCGAGCGAGGAGAGTTTGAACAGGTTGCGCAGCCCGGTGGCGTTCGCGGCGAGCATCGTCATATGGGTGTACGCACCGGCACCGGAAACGTCGCCGCCCTCGCCGAGCTCGTCGGCGCCACGCTGGTTCGACTGTCCCCAGAAGACCGGCTTCTTGTGGAAGCGGCTCTCCGGCGCGACGTACGCCTCGATGCCGATGATCGGCTTGAGCTCGTGCTTGATCGCCTGCTGGTAGAACTCGTCCGCGCCGTACATGTTGCCGTGGTCGGTCATCCCGACCGCGGGCATGCCCAGCCGCGCCGCCTCCTTGAACAAGGGGGCGATCTTCGCCGCACCGTCGAGCATCGAGTACTCGGTGTGCACATGCAGGTGGACGAAGGAATCGTTCGACACCAGCGAAAACCTCCCCTAGGCAGACGGGTCCCTGGCTGCGTGACGCTGGCCGGTCCTCCCACCCTAGGCTTGCCAAGATCATCAGCAACTCGCGGGGGGACGCGGTCGTCAGCCGATGCCGAGTCTCCTGGCTGAAGAAGATCAAATCCAGCAGCCTCGCCGTGTCCGCCGCCACCCGAACGGGGCAGCGACGCTCAGCCAGCCGGGCGTCGACCTCCTCCCCGTCGAACCACTCCGGATCGAAGCCGAAGCCGGCAGTTCCCGCGGCGTCGTGAGCAGCCATGATCCAAAAAGGCTTGCCGACCTGGGTATGGATGGGCAGACTCACCAGCCGCCCAAGATCACCGAACCGTCCGGAGAGTTGATGATCGACCTGCAGGCCATGAACGAACGCGTGATCGCGGAGTTCCGCGCGAACGGCCGCCGAGGCGATGGCCTCCCGACGCTGCTGCTCACCACCACCGGCGTCCGCACCGGACGACGGCACGTGACGCCGATGCTGTTCCTTGCCGACGACGACCGCTACGTCGTCTTCGCCGCCAACGGGGGTGCTCCCGGGCATCCGCATTGGTACCGCAACCTGATCTCAGAGCCGTCCGTCGACGTCGAAGCGGACGGAGAGGCCTTCACCGCTCACGCGGAGGAGATCACCGGAGCGGCCCGGGACCGTCTGTTCGCGAAGCAGGCGAAGGCGTTCCCGCGGCTGGCCGAGCACCAGTCGAAGACCAGCCGCCCGTTCCCGGTGGTCGCCCTAAAGCGCGTCTGACGCCGTTGTGACACTGGCCACCTCCGCGCGGGAATCCAGTGTCACAACGGAACTCTGTACCCGTGAAGGCGCCCAGCCTGGGTTCCGATTCCGGGGTGACTACCCCATCGACGCCGGCCTCGCAGCCTGGATCGGAGCCGTCGGCTGACCGCTTGACAAAGCGGTGAGCCGACCGCACGATCTCGTCTCATGAACCTGTCTGACAGCCAGACAGCCGGACACGGTGGTCCGCGGCGCATCAGCGCGATGGAGGCCGTACTGGCCCACCTGCGTGGCGCCATCGAGCGCGGTGAGTACCCCATCGGCACGAAGCTGCCGTCGGAATCCGCGCTCGGCAAGGAGTTCGAGGTCAGCCGTTCGGTCGTCCGCGAGGCACTGCGGGGACTGCAGGCACTCGGGCTCACCGTGTCCAAAACGGGCAAGGGGACCTTCGTGACCGCCACCGGGCCGGTCGAGAACCCCACGTTCGGGACCTACTCGGCCCGCGACCTGTTCGAGGTCCGGCGCCATGTCGAGATCCCCGTCGCCGGGTACGCGGCCCTGCGCCGCAGCACCGACGACCTCGATCTGCTCGGCCACCTCGTCGAGCGGATGGACCTCGAAACCGACAACACCGCCTGGGTGGCGCTGGACTCGCTGTTCCACATCAGCATCGCCCAGGCCTCGGGCAATCCGGTGTTCGGCAAGGTCATCGAGGAGATCCGGGACGCACTGGCGCGCCAGTCGGCCTTTCTCAACCAATTGGGTGGCCGTCGGACCCGCTCGAACACCGAACATCGTGAGATCGTCACCGCCATCGCCGCCGGCTCCGAAGCGGACGCCGTCGCGGCGATGACCTCCCATCTCGAACATGTCGAGGACGCGCTCACCACCATCGTGCGGCCGAGCCACCCGTCGCACCAGAACAAGGACGACTGACATCGTGACCGAACAGACCCTCAGCGCGGACGACAAGTCCACGCCGGTGCCTGCCGACGCCGGTGACGCCGGCTACGACAAGGCGCTGAAACCCCGCCACGTCAACATGATCGCGATCGGCGGCGCCATCGGCACCGGCCTGTTCCTCGGCGCGGGCGGGCGCCTCGCCCAAGCGGGCCCGGCACTCGCGATCGTTTACGCGGTCTGCGGTCTCTTCGCGTTCTTCGTGGTGCGTTCGCTCGGCGAGCTCATTCTGTACCGCCCCTCCTCCGGCGCCTTCGTTTCCTACGCCCGGGAATTCATGGGCGAAAAGGGCGCTTTCGTCGCGGGGTGGATGCACTTCCTGAACTGGTCGACGACCGGTATCGCGGATATCACCGCGATCGCGCTGTACGCGCATTTCTGGTCCTTCTTCACGCCGATCCCGCAGTGGGTACTGGCACTCATCGCACTCGCGGTGGTGCTGGCGCTGAACATGGTGTCGGTCAAACTGTTCGGTGAGATGGAGTTCTGGTTCGCCATCATCAAGGTCGCCGCGCTGGTGACCTTCATGGGGATCGGGATCTGGCTGCTGGTCACCCAGCAGCCGATCGACGGCCAGACACCCGGCTTCTCGCTGATTTCCGACCACGGCGGGATCTTCCCGGCGGGTGTGCTGCCGATGGTTTTGATCGTCCAGGGCGTCGTGTTCGCCTACGCCTCGGTCGAACTCGTCGGTGTCGCCGCGGGCGAGACGAAGGACCCGCGGAAGATCATGCCGAAGGCGATCAACTCGATCATGTGGCGGATCGGGGTCTTCTACGTCGGCTCGGTGGTCCTGCTGGCGATGCTGATGCCGTGGAGCTCGTACTCGAAGACCGAAAGCCCGTTCGTCACCGTGCTCTCACACGTCGGGGTGCCGCAGGCGGGCAACGTGATGAACCTGGTGGTGCTGACCGCGGCGCTGTCCAGCCTGAACTCGGGCCTCTACTCCACCGGACGCATCCTGCGCTCGATGTCGCTGGCCGGGTCCGCGCCGAAGTTCACCGGCGTGATGAACAAGAACCACGTGCCCTACGGCGGGATCCTGCTCACGTCCGCGGTCTGTGTGGTCGGTGTCGCCCTGAACGCCGTCGTGCCCAGCCAGGCCTTCGAGATCGTGCTGAACTTCGCGGCCATCGGCATCCTCGGCACCTGGGCGATCATCGTGCTTTCGCATCTGCTGTTCGTGCGCAAGGCCAAACGCGGCGAGGTCGAACGCCCGTCGTACCGCCTCCCGTTCTCGCCCTACACCGAGATCGCGACGCTGATCTTCCTCGCCGCCGTCGTCGTGCTGATGGGCTTCGACGAGACCGGCCGGATCACCCTGTACTGCCTGCCGGTGATCGGGCTGGCGCTGGTGGCGGGCTGGTTCGGCGTCCGCAAGCGGATCAACATGGACGTCTTCGAAAAGACGAAGCTGTGATCCCCGAAATCCGCGTCCCGACGCACGAACCGCTGGTGCGTCTCGTCCGCGACGGAATGGTGCGACGGCCGGGTCGCGATGGCGGGCGCGAGCTACCTCGGGCATACGCAGTGGGCTGTCGCGCCGTACGTCGACGAGCCGCTCGAAGCGCTGTGCCTCGCCGTCACCGCGTCGGAATTCGTCTCGACCTTCTACCCGGGCGGGATCCTCGCCGTCGACAACATGGTCTCGTGGTCGTCGCTGATCGGACGTCAGGAAGGCCGCTTCGCCGGCTTGCCGAATCCGTGGCAGACCAAGAAGACCCGCGCGGCCATGGCCCAGCTGCCGATTTCCGGCGCGGACGTCGCGGCCATCGGCAAGCAGGTGCGGTTCCTGCAGGACGTCTCCGAGCACGCCGAGCCCGGCGACGACTTCTGGGCGCCGTCGGATCACAGTGCGGAAGTCGCCGCGCTGACGACGCCGGTGAGCATGGTGACCGGCTGGTATGACCTGTTCATCTCCGCGCAGCTGCGCGACTTCAAGGAACTCGCCGCGGCCGGGCGTGAGCCCCGGATCACCATCGGACCGTGGGCACACGGCGAACCGGCCAGCATGAAGACGCTGGTGAGCGACCAGGTCGGGTTCCTGTCCGCTCATCTGCTCGGCGACCGCACCCCGCTGAGGCGGGCACCTGTGCGCCTGTACCTCCAGGGGGCCGAGCGGTGGCTGGACTTCGCGAGCTGGCCGCCGGAGTCCGAAGCCACCCCGTACTTCCTGCGTCCCAGCGCGCTTTCCACCGCGGAACCCCTGGAGTCGAAACCGGGCACTTTCACCTTCGACCCGGCCGATCCGACGCCGACCGTCGGCGGTCCACTGCTGTCGGGGGTGCGGAAGCAGCGCGACAACAAAGAGATCGAAGTACGCCGGGACGTGCTGCTCTTCACCGGCGACAAGCTGAAGAGCGATCTCGACGTCATCGGCGAGATCTCCGCACTGGTGCACGTGCGGACGGATCTCGGCCACGGCGACGTCTTCGTCCGGCTGTGCGATGTGGACGGACGCGGTATCTCCCGCAACGTCACCGACGGTATCCTCCGCCTGCGTCCCGGCAGTCCCGAGTCCGATGTGGACGGTGTGGTGGCCGCCGAGGTCCACCTCGACCCCACGGCGTACCGGTTCCGGCGCGGGCACCGGCTGCGGCTGCAGGTCGCGGGCGGCGCGTTCCCCCGCTTCGCCCGCAACCACGGCACCGACGAACCGGTCTTCAGCGCGGTGGACGGGAAACCCGCGCGGTTCGAGATCTTCCACGACCCCGCGCGTCCGTCCCGCGTCACGCTGCCGGTGTTCGCTGGTTAGGCCACCACACGCTGGTGGGTGGTCAGCCTGCCGTCGTCGTGCAGCACGTGGAACAGCAGCGACGGCGGCAGGTCGTAGTCGACCGGCCCACCGTCCTCCCACGGCCGGAGGCCGCCTTCCTCCCACGGGAACAGGATGCTCGACCCGACCGAGGGCGCCGACCGCAGCGGCACACCGGCGAACGTCGTCGACGCCGAGGCGTGAACGTGCCCGCAGAGCAGTGCCACCACCCGGGGATGACGCGCGAGCACCTCGGCCAGCTTGTCCTCGCCGTATTGACGCATCGCGTCCACCAGCGGCAGGCCGAGTGCGACGGGCGGGTGGTGGAAGGCGATGAAAGCGGGGCCGTCGCCGTCGGCGAGAACGCCGTCCAGCCAGGCCAGGGTCTCGTCGTCGAACCGCCCGTCGGGTTTGCCGGGGATGCTCGAGTCGGCCATGACGAAGGTGACGTCGCCGACGGTGTGCACCACGTTGACCGGTGCGTCGCTCGGCGCCTGGTCGAGCAGTCCTTCGCGGAACGGGCCACGTTGGTCGTGATTGCCGGGGCAGGTGAACAGCGGGACACCGGTCTTGAACAGTTCCGCCGCGCGCCGGTACTCCTCGATCGTGCCGTGGTCGGCGATGTCTCCGGTCACCAGGATCGCGTCGACCGGGGTCGCCAGGCTCTCCAGGTACCGCATGACGCGGGCGGTGCGTTCGTCCGCCCGGTCCCCGCCGTCGAGATGGTTGTCGCTCAAATGTGCCGTCACGAACATCGCTTCACCCCATGTCTTCCAGATATGACAACGTTTTCACCCAGTTCCGCACGAGCAGTTCCGCTGCCGTCGTGAGGTCGGAGGCGCGGATCGCCTCGGCGATCCGCAGATGCTCATCGATACTCTCCCGCGAGCGCTCGGTGCCACCGAAATAACTGGCGTCATAGCGCTTCAGCAGGGGTTTGGTCTGCTCGATGAGGCGCAGCAGATGCGGATTCGTGCAGCGGGAGAGCAGCAGCGAATGCCAGCGATGGTCCAAAGCGGACAGATCGCCCCGCTGCTCGAGTTCCGCGGTCATCTCGGCGGCGATCCGGTCCAGGCCGCCGGCGAGCCCGGCGAGGTCTTGCGGGGAACTCCAGCGGAGCGCGAGCGCTTCGAGTTCCGCGACGAGCGGATACAGCCGTCGTGCCTCGTCGGGATCGAACGGAGGCACGAGGAAACCGCGGCCCGGCGCCGAAACCAGCAGCCCGCGATCGGCCAGCCCGATCAGCGCCTCACGCAACGGCGTCCGGCTGACGCCGAGTTCGCGGGCGAGGTGCACTTCGTTGATCCGGCTGTCCGCGGCGATCCGGCCGTCGAGCACCCGCGCGGTGATCTCTTCCGTGAGGTCGCGCCGGAGCAGGTTCCTCGTCATCGGGACAGTATTGCATGCACTTCGGTCGTACTGTATTCAGTTAGGGATGACACGTATTCAGGATCTGGACGTCGAGCGCGCCCGCTCCGAGACTCCGGGGTGTGCGGAGGTGGTCCACCTCAACAACGCCGGATCGTCGCTGCCACCCGCTCGCGTGACCGACACGGTCATCGGCTACCTGCGTGAAGAAGCCCTGATCGGTGGATACGAGCAAGCGGCGGCCACCCTGGAGCGGCACGACGGCGTGTACGCGTCTGCCGCGCGGCTCGTCGGCGCCGAGCCGGACGACATCGCGCTGACCGACAACGCGACCAGGTCGTGGCAGGCGGTCTTCTACGCGCTGCCGTTCACCGACGGCGACAAGATCCTGACGTCGAAATCCGAGTACGCGAGCAACGTCATCTCCTTCCTGCAGACCGCGAAACGCACCGGCGCCGTCGTCGAGGTGGTGGAGGACGACGAGACCGGACAGCTCGACGTCGAGGACCTGAAACGCCGGATCGACGGCGACGTCAAACTGATCGCTGTCTCCCACGTGCCGACCCAGGGCGGGCTGGTGAACCCGGCCGAGGAGATCGGCGCGGTCGCGCACGCGGCCGGGATCCCGTTCCTGCTGGACGCGTGCCAGAGCGCCGGCCAGATCGACCTCGACGTCACGCGCCTGAACTGCGACGCGCTCAGCGTCACCGGCCGCAAGTACCTGCGTGGGCCACGCGGCACCGGGTTCCTCTACGTGCACCCGCGGCTGCGCGAGCGGGTCGAGCCCGCGATGCTCGACCTCCACTCGGCGTCCTGGACCGCACCGGAGAGTTACGAGGTCGATCCGACGGCCAAGATGTTCGAGGTCTGGGAACGTGATCACGCGGCGGTGCTCGGCCTGGGCGCCGCGATCGACTACACCCTCGAATGGGGTATGCCCGCCATCGAAGCCCGGGTCGCCGAGCTGGCCGGAAAACTACGCGACACGCTGCGAGGGATCCCCGGTGTCCGCGTCCACGACCAGGGCGTGCGGCAGTGCGGGATCGTCACATTCAGCCTCGCGAAAACGCCATCGGAGGAAGTGAAGCAGCATCTGACGGCGGCGAAGATCAACACGAGCGTCGCACACGCCACGTCCGCCCAGTTCGACTTCACCGCACGCGGGCTACCGCCGATGGTCCGGGCTTCGGTGCACTACTTCAACACCGATGACGAGATCGCGCTCCTCGTCCGTGAGGTCGAGAAGCTGGCCTAGCTTTTACTGACAGAGCACTACCCGGGCGACCCAAGGGCGTCCGGCGCGCGCTGTCCGGGCGGCCGCCCGCGCCGCACCCGATCCACGAGCACACCCTCGAACGCCTGGACCGGTTCGACGCGGGAGCCCGCTTTCGGAGGACGCGCCGAACCCCGGCTGCCCTTTCCAGCGGCGCCGGTGGCGAGTTCGAGCGGGTCGCGCCCGGGAGGCACGGCACGCACTCGCGTGCTCAAACACGTCACACGCGTGCTTGAGCACGTCACACGCGTGCTTGAGCACGTCACACGCGTGCTTAGAGACGGATCTCGCGTGCGGCAGCCAGGCACGTGAGTTCCGTCCTTGAGCACGCGAGTCACGTGCTCAGGCACGCGAGTTCCCTCTTCAAGCACGCGAGTTCCGCCTTCAAGCACGCGAGTTCCCTCTTCAAGCACGCGAGATCCGCCTTCAAGCACGCGAGTTCCGCCTTCAAGCACGCGAGTTCCGCCTTCAAGCACGCGAGTCACGCCTTTGCCCTGGCCGCCAGCCCCGCGATCGGGCCGGTCACAGCGAGCCCGGGGCACCACGCCACTCGCGCCTTCCCCTCAAGAGAACCCGAATCGCCACTTATGACCCACGCACCTAGCCCCTTTCTAGGCGCCGAACCAACCGGCGACGTCGAGTCGGAAGCCGTCCGCAGGCGCCATCGTGCGCAAGTCGGTTTCGAGCGCGCGGACCCTGTCGGCACCCAGCGCGTCGACCCAGTCCTCGCGGAGCTGCTCGAAGATCACCGCGGACCGGCCGAGTGAGTCGAGTCCGCGCGCGGTGAGCCGCACGACCTTGCGCCGCGCATCGGCCGGGTCGTCGGCGCGCTCGACGTAGCCGAGCCGCTCCAGCTTGTCGACCGTCTTGCCCGCCGCCTGCTTCGTGACGCCGAGCCGCCGCCCGATCTCGCTCGCCGTCGCGCCGTCGCGGCCGATCGCCTGCATGGCGAAGCCGTACGCGGGACGGACGTCGGGGTGCCCCTGCGCGGCCAGCTCGACGTGCAGCCGGTCGGCAATCGTGCGGAATCCCGCGAACAACAGCAGCGGCAGCTCGAAGCCGGGCGGATCGGAAACTCGCTTGCCTTGTTCGACAACCTGGTTTACCTTTTCGTCAACCACGTTGTCTACCTTAATGAGGCCGCCATGTTTCCCGACCACACCCTCGAAACCGCTCCCCCGGCCGCACGCCGTTCGATGGAGGCGACCATCCGGCACCTGGGCCATCTTCCCGCCGCCGTCGCCCGGCTGGCGACGTCACCGGAACTGCTCGACGGCTTCCTGAAGCTGAGCGCGAGCTTCGAACGAACGACCCTCGAACCGATCGCGCGCGAGACGGTCGTGATGACCGTGGCGACCCGCAACGGCTGCCACGTCTGCGTCGAGATGCACACCGGCAAACTGAAGGGCCTCCACGCGGACGACGACGTCATCGCGGCCCTGCGCTCGGAGGAGCCCGTGCCCGACGCGCGCCTGGAGGCCATCCGCCAGTTCACTCTGGCGGTGCTCGAAACCACCGGCGACGTGGACGACGAGACGCTTCAGGCGTTCCTCGGGCACGGATACACCACGCGGAACGCCCTGGAAGTCGTCATGGGCATCGGGACCTACACGATGTCGACCCTGGCGAACCGGCTGGTCCGCGTCTGATAGCGGTCCGTGATCGCCGCACGACGGCGACATCACCCCTTTGGCCGCCGATCTTGATGTATCTGGGCAGCCCCGGCCGGCTCCTGTCTTGTGCAGCCGAAAGTTCGCCACCCGCGGCGCGGCGCACCGGCGGTCTGGCCTGCCGAGGGGGCAGACCAGACCGCCGAAACCGAAAACGTGTTCCACAGGGTGGGGGTACGTGAAGGCCCCCTTCGCCCGGCTGAGCCGAGTGAAGGGGGCCTTCACGTGTCTGGGGTCTCGTGAGTGATCCGGGTCGTTAGAACGACCCAAATCACTCACGACGGCGGTGGGCGCAGTAGGGATCGAACCTACGACCGCTCGGGTGTAAACCGAGTGCTCTCCCGCTGAGCTATGCGCCCGGAAGGTGACGCCCCGGAGGGCACCACCGCTGAAGACTCAGGCCAGCGAGGCCACGGCCTTCTTCCACGCCTGCTGGTCACGCGCCTCGCCGGGCTGGTTGATCTCGGCGAACCGCACGACACCGTTCTTGTCGATCAGGAAGGTGCCACGGGTGGCAAGGCCCGCCGCCTCGTTAAAGACGCCGTAGGCCTTCGCGACCTCGCCATGCGGCCAGAAGTCCGAAAGCAGCGGGAACTGGTAGCCCTCCTGCTCGGCCCACGCCTTGAGCGAGAACGGGGTGTCCACGGACACACCGATCACCTGGACGCCCTGGCCGTCGTAGTCCGCGAACTCGTCACGAAGCTGGCAAAGCTCGCCCGTGCAGATACCGCTGAACGCGAACGGGTAGAACACCAGCAGCACCGGCTTCTCGCCCTTGAAGGACGACAGCTTCACGGCCTGCTTGTTGTAGTCGTTGAGCGTGAAGTCCGGGGCTTGCGATCCGACCTCGACGGCCATACCGGCGGTTTCCTCTCAAGAGCGAACAGGGGCCTGCGACGACAACCCTATCGTGTCGCTCGCACGCCTCCTGAGGTCACCGCTTGGTCTTGGACGACTTCGGCGACACCAGCCGGGTACCCGCCCACTTGGGGCCCGCGCTGATGTTGGCCGTCTGCGCCAACCCCACCTGCGGCACCGCTTCGGCGATCTCGCTCGGCTCGACATGTCCTGGCTGTCCTGTCTTCGGGGTCAGCACCCAGATCACACCGTTCTCGTTCAGGGGGGTCCGGACCTCGATCAGCGTGTCGCCGAGATCACCGTCGTCTTCGCGCCACCACAGCAGCACCACGTCGATGACCTCGTCGGCGTCCTCGTCGAGGATGTCGCCGCCGATCTGCTCCTCGATCGCCGCACGAAGATCGTCGTCGACGTCCTCGTCCCAGCCGATCTCCTGGACCACCATGTCCGGCTTGATCCCAAGCCTTTCGGCGACGCTGCTCTGATCAGCGTCTCCCGCGGCGACCACTGCTGTCACTCCTCCAACTACGACGGAGCGTGGTGTTCGCTCGGCCGGATCGACCGGGCGGGCACCACACTCGGGTACACGATGCCCGTTAGCGAACACTGGTGAGGCGCTGTGCGCAACCGTCCACACCGGATCTTGAACAACTCGTGTCGCGACGTACGGACATTCGGACCACCGGCGCGTGGTCAATTCGGGCGCACTTGGGCACCCCGGAACCCCCTGCTTTAGGGTGGGAGAGAAAACGCGCGCGCGGATACAACCGCGTGCGAGGCGTGTCGCAACCGGGTCTACGACGTTACCGATCAGTAGCAGTGACGAGAACGGACCGGAGTACGACGATGGAAGGCGAACACGCCCGCGTACGAGCACAACCAGCTACCACCTTTCGCAAGGAGACCCCTTGGCCCCGCAGAACGACGGCGCCTCCGGCAAGGAGACCCCGGCACGCGTCCGTGTCATCCGTGACGGATTGGCGGCGCACCTGCCCGACATCGACCCGGAAGAGACGGCCGAATGGCTGGACTCCTTCGACGAGGCGCTGGCCAGGGGTGGTCAGCAGCGCGCCCGGTACCTGATGCTGCGCATCCTCGAGCGGGCAAGGGAACGCCACGTCGGCGTTCCGGCGCTGACGTCGACCGACTATGTCAACACGATCCCCACCGAGAACGAACCCTGGTTCCCCGGTGACGAGGAGATCGAGCGCCGGTACCGCGCCTACATCCGGTGGAACGCCGCGATCATGGTGCACCGCGCGCAGCGTCCCGGCGTCGGCGTCGGCGGGCACATCTCGACCTATGGCTCGTCCGCGGCGCTGTACGAAGTGGGCTTCAACCACTTCTTCCGCGGCAAGGACCACTCCAGCGGCGGCGACCAGATCTTCATCCAGGGCCACGCCTCCCCCGGCATCTATGCTCGCGCGTTCCTCGAGGGCCGCCTGAGCGAGAGCCAGCTGGACGGGTTCCGCCAGGAGTTCTCACACGCGGGCCCGGGCGGCGGCCTGCCGTCGTACCCGCATCCGCGGCTGATGCCGGAGTTCTGGGAAAACCCGACCGTGTCCATGGGCCTCGGCCCGATGAACGCGATCTACCAGGCGCGATTCAACCGCTACCTGCGTGATCGCGGCATCAAGGACACCACCGACCAGCACGTCTGGGCGTTCCTCGGCGACGGCGAGATGGACGAGGCGGAATCGCGCGGCCTCATCCACGTGGCCGCGGGCGAGGGCCTCGACAACCTGACCTTCGTGATCAACTGCAACCTGCAGCGGCTCGACGGCCCGGTGCGCGGCAACGGCAAGATCATCCAGGAGCTGGAGTCGTACTTCCGCGGCGCCGGCTGGAACGTCATCAAGGTCATCTGGGGCCGCGAGTGGGACTCGCTGCTGCACGCGGACCGCGACGGCGCGCTGGTCAACTTGATGAACACCACACCGGACGGCGACTTCCAGACCTACAAGGCCAACGACGGCGCCTTCGTCCGCGAACACTTCTTCGGCCGCGACCCGCGGACCAAGGAGCTGGTCAAAGACCTCACCGACGCCGACGTCTGGAACCTCAAGCGCGGCGGGCACGACTACCGCAAGGTCTACGCGGCCTACAAGTCGTCGCTGGAGCACCACGGCCAGCCGACGGTGATCCTGGCCCACACCATCAAGGGTTACGGCCTCGGCCCGTCCTTCGAGGGCCGCAACGCCACGCACCAGATGAAGAAGCTCACCCTCGACGACCTCAAGCTGTTCCGGGACTCGCAGCGCATCCCGATCAGCGACGAGGAACTCGAGCGCGACCCGAAGCTGCCGCCGTACTACCACCCTGGCAAGGACTCGGCGGAGATCGAATACATGATCGGCCGCCGCAAGGCGCTCGGCGGGTTCCTGCCGGAGCGTCGCCCGAAGGCGTCGAAGGCGCTCGTACTGCCCGGTGACAAGGTCTACGAAGGCATCCGCAAGGGCTCGGGCAAGCAGGAGGTCGCCACCACGATGGCGTTCGTCCGGCTCGTCCGTGAGCTGGCGAAGGACTCCGAGATCGGCAAGCGGATCGTCCCGATCATCCCGGACGAGGCCCGCACGTTCGGTCTCGACTCGATGTTCCCGACGGCCAAGATCTACAACCCGCACGGCCAGACGTACACGTCGGTCGACGCGAGCCTGATGCTGGCCTACAAGGAGTCCGAAAAGGGCGTCATCCTGCACGAGGGCATCAACGAGGCGGGCTCCACCGCGTCGTTCACCGCCGTCGGCACCTCGTACGCCACGCACGGCGAGCCGATGATCCCGATTTACATCTTCTACTCGATGTTCGGGTTCCAGCGGACCGGTGACGGCCTCTACGCGGCGGCGGACCAGATGGCCCGCGGGTTCGTGCTCGGCGCCACCGCCGGCCGCACCACGCTGACCGGTGAGGGCCTGCAGCACGCCGACGGGCACTCGCTGCTCCTCGCGGCGACCAACCCGGCCGTCGTGGCCTACGACGCGGCTTGGTCGTTCGAGATCGCCCACATCGTGCGGGACGGCCTCCGCCGGATGTACGGCGAGACCGGGCCGGACGGCAACGGCGAGAACATCTTCTACTACATGACGATCTACAACGAGCCCTACCGGCATCCCGCCGAGCCGGAGAACCTCGACGTCGAAGGCCTGCTCAAGGGTCTGTACCGCTACGCCGACGCGCCTTCGGGCGACGGTCCGGAGGCGCAGATCCTGGTGTCCGGCGTGACCATGCCGGACGCGCTGCGGGCGCAGAAGATGCTCGCCGAGGAGTGGGGGGTACGCGCGGCCGTCTGGTCGGCGACGTCGTGGACCGAGCTGCGGCGCGAGGCCGTCGAGATCGACCACGAGAACCTCCTCAACCCGGGCGGCTCTTCACGTGTGCCGTACGTCACACAGAAGCTGTCCGGCACGAACGGGCCGGTCGTCGCGGTGTCGGACTGGATGCGCGCGGTGCCGGACCTCATCCGCCCGTGGGTGCCGAACGACATGCTGACGCTGGGCACCGACGGGTTCGGGTTCTCCGACACCCGCCCGGCCGCCCGGCGGAAGTTCCTGGTCGACGCGCAGTCGATCGTGGTCGGCACGCTGAGCGCGCTCGCCAAGCGCGGCGATGTCGAGCAGGCGAAGGTGGCGGAGGCCGCACGCAAGTACCGCCTCGACGACGTCGCGGCCGCGGGGCCGCAGTTGTCGGACTCCGGTAGCGCCTAGCGAACGCGATGAAGGGGACTTTCCTTGCGAAATCGCAAGGAAAGTCCCCTTCGTTGCATCTGGCCACGGTCAGGCTAGGGTAAGACATCGGATGTTTGCGACTGAGCGGGAAGGGTGAGCGAGTGTGACGAAGCGTCGACTGCCGAAGCCGAGTGAGCTGAAGCAGATCCTGCGGCCGAAGCCGATCGTGCTCAACCCGACCGAACGGCGGCTGGCCGGCGCGCATACGATCGCCGACCTCCGCACGATCGCCCGCAAGCGGACGCCGCGGGCGGCGTTCGACTACACCGACGGCGCCGCGGAACTGGAAGACAGTCTCCGTCGCGCCCGGCAAGCCTTCCGCAACGTGGAATTCCACCCGAATGTCCTGCGCGGTGTGTCCGATGTGGACACGAGCAAGGAGATCCTCGGCAAACGTTCGGCGCTGCCGTTCGCGTTCGCGCCGACCGGGTTCACGCGGATGATGAACCATGAGGGCGAGTCCGCGGTCGGCCGCGTCGCCCAGCGCAACGGCATCCCGATGGGGTTGTCGACGATGGCGACGACGTCGATCGAGGATCTCGCGGCGGCCGCGCCGGAGGCCCGCAAATGGTTCCAGCTCTATGTCTGGCGCGACCATAAGGCGGGCGAAGATCTGATGAATCGCGCCTGGGCCGCCGGCTTCGACACCCTCATGCTGACGGTGGACACCCCGGTCGCCGGCGCGCGGCTGCGCGATGTCCGCAACGGGCTGACCATCCCGCCCGCGCTCACGCTGAAGACGTTCGTCGACGGTGCGACGCATCCGGCGTGGTGGTTCAACCTGCTGACCACCGAACCGCTGACCTTCGCGTCGTTGAGCCACTTCGACGGCACGGTCGCCGAGCTGCTCAACAAGCTCTTCGACCCGACGCTGAGCTTCGACGACCTCGACTGGGTCCGGCAGACCTGGCCGGGGAAGCTGGTGATCAAGGGCATCCAGAACGTCGACGACGCGCGTGACGTGGTCGAACACGGCGCAGACGCGGTGCTGCTGTCCAACCACGGCGGACGTCAGCTCGACCGCGCGCCGACCCCGATCGAACTGCTGCCGTCGGTGCTCGACGAGATCCAGGGCAACGCCGAGGTGTGGGTCGACACCGGCATTCTTTCCGGTGGCGACATCGTGGCCGCGCTCGCGCGTGGTGCCGACGCGGTGCTCGTCGGGCGCGCGTTCCTCTACGGCCTGATGGCCGGGGGCGAGCGCGGCGTCCAGCGGTGCGTGGACATCCTGCGCGGGGAGATCGTCCGGACCATGCAGCTGCTCGGCGTCCGCACCCTCGCCGACCTGAAGCCGTCGCACGCGACCCTGCGCTGAGCCCCTCCGGGATGTCATGAGGGGTCCCCATGGGACGAAATTTGTCCGATGGGGACCCCTCATGACGTTCGGGGAGGCACCGATCCCGCCGCGTTTCGTCCTCTTGTTGCGGTCCATGCACGTGCAAGGACCGCAACAAGAGGACGAATTGCGGGTTTTGCCTTCACCGTGTTGACGAGACACA
>NZ_JBFBBY010000128.1:0-21487 GCF_040682875.1 Amycolatopsis sp. NPDC051071
GCGGGAAGAGAGCAAGGGACCTTTGCTATCACTTTCCAAAAGAGAGTGATAGCAAAGGTCCCTTGCTCCCGGTTCAGGCGTCCCGGCGCCGGAGGACGGTCGAACCGGCAGCGAGACCGGCCGCCGCCCACGCTGCACAGAGCGCGATGCCGACCCAGGGCGCGTAGGGCGCGACGCCGCCGAAGATGGGGTTCGGCTGCCCTGAAGTGACCATCGCGTTGACGCCCGCGAAGCCGGGGAAGTAGTTCACGAGGTCTTCCCACCCCAGCGACCCCGCGAACATCGGGATCATCACCAGCAGCACGAACACCGTCACGATCGTCCCCGCCGTGCTCCGCAGCGCCGTCCCCAGCCCGAGGCAGAGCAGGCCCAGCAGGGCGAAGTAGCCGCCCATGCCCGCCGACGTCGCGAGGATGTCGCCGAACGAGGAGTCCGGCGCGGGGATCAGTGGCGCGGAGAGCGCCACCCCGGCGAGCGTGTTCAGGACGCCGTAGCCGAACAGCACCGGCAGCAGCACGGCGGACTTCGCCAGGATGACCTGGTTGCGCACGGGTACCCATTGCAGGGTCGAGCGGATGCTGCCACTGGCGTACTCGCTCGTCACGAACAGCGTCGCCAGCGCGACCACGGCGAACTGCGTGAGGTAGAACGCCGCCCCGGCCACGACGGCGTGTGGCGCCAGCGGTCGTTCGATGCCCGCGTTCGCCGTCAGTCCCAGCGCGCCGGAATAAGCGAGCATCAGGGCGAACCCGCTGATCAGGCACCACCACGTGGACCGGACCGACCAGAACTTGGTCCATTCCGAAGAAATCGCGTTCATCGTGCGCTCCATTGCTTGAAGAAGCCGGTCAGCCGGTCACGGAAGAAGTCCAGCGCCACCCGCGAGTCGATCGAGCCGTACTGGTTCTCGGCCTCGGCGGGCGGCAACCGCGGCCGCAGTCCCAGCTGGTCCACCAGGATCGCGGCGTCGGTCACCGAGGAATGGCCGCTGTTCTCCAGCAGATACCGCTCCTTCGGGCCGGTGAGCCGAGGCCAGGTCTCGTCCCAGGTCGGGCTGTAGTACTTCTGGCCGATCGGGCTCGCCAGGAGAAGCAGTGGCCGGTCGAGGGAAACGGTGCCGAAGAACGGGCCGTCGATGTTCACGCCCGCCTTGATCCGCCGGTCAGCGACCATCGCGGCGGCGGTGGCCGAACCTCCGGCGGAATGCCCGGCCATCCCGATCTTCGTCACGTCGATCGACCAGCGCCGGTCCTTCAGCAGGGTGTCGATGACGAACGACGTGTCGAGCGCGCGGTTCGCGGTCGCGGCGGGCCAAGGATTGTCTGATCGTCCACATGCGACGCACTGACGCAGCCCGTCAGGGAATTCCGTCGCCCAGGCTTCGTAGGCGTGGTCGATCCCGGCGACCACGAAACCTTGTGCGGCAAGACGTTCCGCCACCGAGGTCAGGGTGATCCGGTTGTTGCCCGCACCCGGCGACAGCAGTACGAGCGGACGCCGTCCTGGCAGGGAAGGCGCGTTCTCCCGTGAATGGACTCCTACCTCGCTCAGCGTGTCCGGTGGCAGGTCGAGTTTCCGCCCGGCGATCGCCGCCGCCGACTCCGCTCGCGTCATGTACCGCGCCGCGCGTCCGACCGGGACGGCCGGGTACCAGACGTTGACCATCAGCTCACGCCGCTTCTCGGGCACCCAAGGGTCGGCCCGCCGCTGGTCGGTGAGGTGCAGCGCACGCATCCCGATCGGGAACGGGCCGCCGGGCGCGGGCAGCGACGTCCGCGGGGTGGCCGAGGCGGCCGCCGGTACCCCCAGCAGACCGGCGAGCACCGCGACCAGAACGATGAGCGACTTCATGCCGCGACTCCTGTCCCGTATTCGACCGACGACGCGGTCAGTTCCAGGTAGGCCTGTTCGAGTGAGGCGGTCCGTTCGGCCAGTCCGTGCACGCGGACCCCGAGTTCGTGCACCACATCGCCGACGCGGGTGACGGGCAGTTCGTGCACGATCAGTTCGTCCCGGTTGGCTTCCGTCGTCGCGCCGAGAGAGCGCAAACGCTGTTCGAGTGCGCGGAATTCGCCGGGAACAGGCACCCGCACCGCGACCGATGTCCGCGAATTGCCCGCGATGAACTCGTCGACCGGTGCGTCGGCGAGCAGTTTGCCCTTGCCGATGACGACCAGCCTGTCCGCGGTCAGCTGCATCTCGCTCATCAGATGGCTCGACACGAACACTGTGCGACCCTCCGCCGCGAGTGAGCGCATCAGCTGACGCACCCAGCGGACGCCGTCGGGGTCGAGACCGTTGACCGGTTCGTCGAACATCAGCACGCCCGGGTCACCCAGCAGCGCACCGGCGATGCCGAGCCGCTGGCCCATGCCGAGCGAGAACGCCCCCGCCCGTTTGCCCGCGACGTCGGTGAGGCCGACCGTCGCGAGCACCTCGTCCACCCGGCTCGCCGGGAGCCCGTTGCTACGCGCCATCGCCAGCAGGTGCTTGCCCGCGCTGCGACCGGGGTGCAGTGCCTTGGCCTCCAGCAGCGCGCCGACCTCGCGCAACGGATACCGCAGATCCGTGTACTTCTTGCCGTCGATGCGGACTTCGCCCGCGCTCGGCAGGTCGAGATCGAGTGTCATCCGCATGGTCGTGGACTTGCCGGCGCCGTTGGGACCGAGGAAGCCGGTCACCTTGCCCGGCGCGACGGCGAAGGTCAGCCCGTCGACGACCGTCTTCTCGCCGTAGCGCTTCGTGAGTCCTCGAAGCGTGATCATCCTGGCCTCCTTTGTGTCCCCGAAGTGTCTTGCGCGGGGACCCGCGCGCACATCACACCGAGGTCATCGGCCATCCCTTACTTTCGGCAGGTGCCGTTCGGCACGGGGTACTGACGAAAGGCAGAATCGGCGCCATGACCACCCGCGAACAACGGCGCGTGAATCCGCTCGACCTGGTGATGCTCGTGCTCGCCGTGTTCTCCGTCGGGCTGCTCGTGTACGTGACGTTCTTCCCGCATTCGGACGAGACGGCGCACACCGTCTTCATCATCGACACGACGGTATGCGGCATCTTCGCGCTGGAGTTCCTGTGGCGGTGGCGGCGTCACGGCTGGGAAAAAGGGTTCCCGCTGCGCAACTGGTACGAGATCCTCGGCATGATCCCCATCGCGCATCCGGCGCTGCGCGGGTTCCGGCTGCTGCGGATCATCGTGGTGCTGGTCCGGCTCGCGCGCACGGCCGATCGCGCCTTCGGGGAGCGGTTCACGCAGCGGCTGGTCGAACGGCTTTCGCGACCGATAGTGCTGGCGATCAAGAAACCGATCACGATCGCGGTGCTCGACGAGGTGGTCAAGGTGGTGGAAACCGGGAACTACCCGCAGAACCTGGCGCGGTCATTGGGTGACAACCAGACGTTGCTGCGGGGGATCATCGCCGAGAAGCTCAAGAACGACCCGCAGGCGGGACGCCTTTCGAAGCTGCCGTTTCACGACGAGGTGGTGCGTTCGGTGATCGACACCGCGATGCGCGTGATCCTCGAGGTGCTGACCGATCCGCGGACCGACGAGTTTTTCGCGCATGTGGTGCGGGAGAACCGGGAGCAGATCCGGAGCGCGGTGCAGCTCGGGCTGAACGAGCGCGAGGACGACGAGGAGCTGGCGGCGAAACTGCCGACCCGGCCCCAGCACCAGCTGATGGACTGAGCTCCTGCTCTCCTGAAGTACATGAAGGCCCCCTTCCTTGCGCCTGACGCCAGGGCCCCGGCAAAGTCGCGAGAGTGCGCGCAGGGGTCGCGAGTGGCAGTGGGGGTTATTGAAAGGTAAGGCAACGTGGTGTGCCGGACACCGGTCAGCCGGGCTGATCGTGGCCTCACCGTCCACAAGGGACATCAATCCCGTCATTCGTGTCCGATTTAGGCGCTTTGCGCGGGGGTCGTGAGTGTTTTGGGTCGTTCTAACCCTCTTTATCACTCACGACCCGGTCAGCAACCGTACAAATATCCATTAATCGGGCATCTACTCGCCGGTAAGTGTCCATTATGGACGCTCAGAGGACCGTCGGCTCCGACGACCGGTCCAAATCCACGCGCGAAAACCCCTTCCCACCTTGAAGCTCGCGAAAAAGGGCCTACCCGGCAGAAGCCACGCCAGACTTGACCTACCTCCCACATAACACGACTCACTTACCACTCACGACCACATCTACCAAAAATCACCTGACCCGCAGAAACGACTTTGCCGGGGCCCTGCGCTAGGCGCAAGGAAGGGGGCCTTCCTGTACTTAGCGAGCGCTACTAGGCGAGCGGTGCGGCGGGGGCTAGCACACATCGTCCGGATCGCGAAAATAGCAAGGGACCTTTGCTATCGCCTGGTCTACATGGTGGGGCGAGGGAGAAGGCCGACCACTACCTGAGCCAAGAAAACGAGAAAGCCCAAGGAATGAATGGTCCGTTCACGCGCCGCCGCGCCGGGTGGTCCGGCGGGTGGGGGCGGCACTGAGCGGGTCGTCCGGCCAAGGGTGTTTCGGGTAGCGCCCGCGAAGATCGGCACGCACGGCGGCGTAACCGTTGCGCCAGAACGACTCCAGATCGGCGGTCACGGCGGCCGGGCGGCCGGCGGGGGAAAGCAGGTGCAGGACGACGGGCACCCCGGCGAGTTCGGGAGTCGCGAGCCAGCCGAATGTCTCCTGCAGTTTCACCGCCAGCACCGGCTGCTCGCCCGAGTAGTCGACCCGGATCCGCGAACCCGACGGTACCTCCAGCCGGTCCGGCGCCAGTTCGTCCAAACGCGACGCTTCGGGCCACGGCAGCAAGCCGCGCAAAGCGGCACCCGCGTCCAGTGAAGCCAGATCCGACCGGCGGCGTGCCGAGCCGAGATCGAGCCAGGAGTCCAAAGTGGACAGCAGGTCGGCCGTATCCACCGATGGCCAGGGCGCACCCAGAACCCGGTGCAGAAAGGACATCCGTTCACGCAGTCGTCGCCCGTCCTCGGACCACCGCAGGAGCCCGAGGCCTTCGGTGCGCAACCCGTCCAGCAGCGCCGCCCGGATCGCGTCCGGCGCGGGCGACCGCAACGGTTTCTCCGACAGCACGATCGCACCCAGCCGTCGCACCGAACGCGCCACGACGTCCCCGCCGGACCAGTGCACTTCCTCCGCCGACGAAACGAGATTCGGTGCCGCGCGCACGGCGAGGTCTTCGTCGGCGGGGGCGGCCAGCCGGATGATGCCCTGAACCCGGCCGGGATCACGGGTCGCTTCGGCCACCGCGAGCCATTCGACATCGGCGAGTCCGCTGCCGCGCGGTAGTTCCGCCGCCGTGCCACCGGCCATCAAGTACACGGGGGTGCCCGGCGAGCGACGTCGCGCGAGCCGTTCGGGATGCGCCAGCGCGACGACCAGCGCCGGGTCGGGTGCGCCGCCGCCATCGGGCACCAGCTGGGAAAGCCGCCGCACGTCGCGCTTCCACCGCTCGTCGCCTCGTACCCGCCGCAGTTCGGCTTCGAGGTCGGTCAGTGTCCCGCCGCTGTCCAGCAGCGCGACGACCTCGGCCGCCGAACGCGCGTTGGTCCGCGCGGCGCCGTCCAGCAACGCCCGCGCCAGCCGAGGATGCAGCCCGAGCCCGGCCATTTTCCGGCCGCGTTCGGTCACCGTCCCGTCTTCCGCGGTCGCCCCGAGCGTCACCAGCAACGCCCGCCCGGCGGCCAGCGCGCCCTCACCCGGCGGATCCCACCAGACGAGGCCGGAACCGTCCGGGGTGGACCAGCACGCGAGTTCGAGTGCGAATCGCGCCAGTTCCGCCGTCCTGATCTCGGGCTCGGGATACGCCGGAAGAGAACCCTGCTCGTGCGCCGCCCAGCACCGGTAGACACGCCCCGGCGCCTCTCGTCCGGCCCGGCCGGCGCGTTGTTCGGCGACCGCCGCCGACACCCGGACCGTCGCCAGCCCCGGGAGACCGCGCCGGTGATCGACGCGAGGTACGCGTGACAGCCCGCAGTCGACCACCGCACGCACGCCCGGCACGGTCAGGCTGGACTCGGCGACCGACGTCGAGAGCACCACCCGCCGCCGGTCGCGGGGGCGCAGCGCGTCGTCCTGGCTCGCCGCCGAAAGCCGTCCGTGCAGTGGCAGGACGTCGGCGTCGAGGCCGTTCAGCCTGCCGCTCACTCTGGCGATCTCACCCGCGCCGGGAAGGAAAACGAGAACGTCACCGTCCCCTTCGGACAGTGCTTTGTGGATCGCCCTGACCACGGTCGCCTCGATCCGCTCGCCACGGGTGGGTGGGGAGTACGAGACGTCGACGGGGTAGGTCCGCGCGTGCGCGGTGATCACCGGTGCGTCCCCGAGCAGCGCGGCCAGCCGTCCGGCGGCCACGGTGGCGGAGGTCGCGAGCAGGCGCAGGTCGTCACGCAGCCCGGCACGCACGTCCAGCAGCAGCGCGAGCAGCAGATCCGCGTCGAGATGCCGCTCGTGGCATTCGTCGAGCAGCACGGTCGACACCCCGGCCAGTTCGGGATCGCTCTGCACCCGCCGGACCAGCAGCCCGGACGTGACCACTTCGATTCGCGTCGAAGACGAGACCTTCCGGTCGCCTCGCACCGAATACCCGACCGTCTCGCCGACCCGTTCGCCCAGCAGCGACGCCATCCGCGCCGCCGCGGCCCGCGCGGCCAGCCGCCTCGGCTCGGCGACGATCACCCGGCCTTCACCGGTGTTCAGCGCGAGCGGCACCAGCGTGGTCTTGCCGGTACCGGGCGGCGCGACGAGGACCGCCGTGCCATGGGAGTTCAGGGCGGCTTCGAGTTCGGGCAGGACGGCACGAACCGGCAGATCGGGAAGTTTCACTGCTCGGTGACCTGCGGCGGGGCCGGGATCCGGTAGCCGGACGGGCCGATATTGCGGTTCAGCGATTCGAGCCAATCGCCGGACGCGATCATCTTCTGGATGGCCCTGGCCACCGCTGCCCGCCCCTCGTTGTCGCCCTTCCGCAGGCCGACGCCGTATTTCTCGGCGGAGAACGGCTTGCCGACCACCCGCAGGAGCTCCGGGTTCTGTGCCACGTACCCGGCAAGGATGACATCGTCGGTGGTCACCGCGTCGACCTGTTCCGCGAGCAGCGCGGTGACGCAGTCCTGGTAACGCGGGTACTCGACGAGCTGGACGGCCTGCGCGAACTTGTCGCGCACCTGTACGGCCGACGTGGTGCCGCCCACGGCGCACAGCTTGCGGCCGTTGAGGTTCTCCGGGCCGGTGATGTCGGTCGACCGGAGGCGGACCAGCAGGTCCTGGCCGGTGTCGAAGTACGGGCCCGCGAAATTGACCACCTGCTTGCGTTTCTCGGTGATCGAGTAGGTCGCGACGATCAGATCGGTGATCCCCGATGTTATGTCGGTCTCGCGGGAAGACGGCCTGCTGTCGTGCCAGGTGATGTGATCCGCGTCGACCCCCAGCTCGCCGGCGACGTACTTCGCGACATCGACGTCGAAGCCGACGTACCGGCCGTCGACCGTCCGCTGGGAAAGCCCCGGCTGGTCGTAGCGGATGCCGATGGTGAGTTTGTTCGACCCGACGGCCCGCGCGACGAGGGAATCCGCAGGTCCGGTCTCCTGGCTACAGGCCGCCGCTGTGACCAGCATCAAGCCCGTCACGAGCAAGGCGCGTCCCCGCATCGGGTGCCTCCGTCCGCCACCTCACGTTGTTCTCAGGGTTGACGGCTAGCCTAGGCCCGTGCGTAGACCGCCCCAAGTCGTGCTCGATGCCGTGGGCACGCTGGCCCGGCTCGGACTGGCTGCCGTCTGGCTGATTTCCGGAGCGCTGAAGATCAGCGATCCGGGACAGACCTATGTCGCCGTGCAGGCCTTCGACGTCCTGCCGGACAGCCTCGTCCGCCCGGTCGCGATCGGGATGCCGCTCGCCGAACTGGCGCTCGGCCTGTTCCTGCTCGCCGGCTACCTGACGCGGTGGGTGTCGGTGCTGTCGGTGCTGATGCTGGCGTTGCTCATCGCCGCGATCGCCCAATCGTGGGTACGCGGGCTGAGCATCGACTGCGGCTGTTTCGGTGGTGGTGGTCAGATCGCCGCGGATCAAACGCAGTATCCGCAGGAGATCGCCAGGGACTTCGGGTTCGCCCTGCTGGGTGTCTGGCTGATCGTTCGTCCACGGACCCGGCTGTCCGTGGACGGTTGGCTCGGGAACTCTCGCGTCCCCGCCGACGACGACTATGTGGGTATCGCTGAAGGGAACGAATAATCGTGGGTGGAGCTGAGCGGAACGCTCGGAAACGCAAGCAGCAGCAGACGGCGTCGCGCTCGGTGGCGCAGGCCAGAGGCGTCGCGAGCGGTGACACGAAGAAGATCGTCGCGATCACGGTCGCGGTGGTCGTGCTCGCCGCGCTGGTGATCGGCGGTGTGGTGTGGACGACGTCCAGCAAGGACAGCACCGAGGGCAAGGTGATCCAGGCGCAGTCGACGACCTCGGCGGCCGGCGTGGTCGAGAAGCGTGACGGTGCCGTCGTGACCGTCGGCAAGCCCGAGGCGCCGAAGAGCATCGACATCTACGCCGACTTCCTCTGCCCGATCTGCAAGCAGTTCGAGGAATCGTACAAGGAGCAGATCCACGAGCAGGTGGACAACGGGACCCTGCTGGTCCGCTATCACATGCTGCCGATGCTCAACCAGCGCTCAGACCCGCCGGGCTACTCGCTGGACTCGGCCAACGCCTCGCTCGCCGCGGCCGACGCGGGTAAGTTCCTCGCCTTCCACGACGCGCTGTTCAAGGACCAGCCGCAAGAAGGCGGGCGCGGGTTCGACAAGGCGCAGCTGATCAAGCTCGGCCAGGACGTCGGCATCACCGACCCGGCCTTCGTCATCGCGATCAACACCGGTATCCACGAGCAGCAGATCAAGGACGCGTACGCCAAGATCTCCACGGATCCGTCACTGCAGCAGGACTTCGGCAGCGGTCCTGGTTTCGGCACGCCGACCGTCACCTCGAACGGGCAGGTCGTGAAGCTCGAAAACGGCTGGGTCCAGAAGGTCGTCGGCTGATTTCACCGAAGTACATGAAGGCCCCCTTCCTTGCGTCTAGGTACCGGAAGGGGGCCTTCATGTACTCGGGGCACCGCAACTAGAGGACTAATTGCGAGTCGGGGAGGCGGCGGAAGCGAAGGCCTGTACGCGGGCGGTCTCGGCGGAGCGCGGCCAGACGAGGCCCCACTCGACGTCGGGGGAGCCCTCGAAGGGCACGAAGCGGATCCGGGGATGGCTGAAGTACTCCTGGGCGTGCGCGGCGAGCGGGCAGATACCGGTGCCGCCGGCGATCGCGGCGAGCAGCTCCTGGAACGTCGCGAACGGCTTGCCCCGCGTCACCGGATGCCCGGCTGGTGTCAGCCAGTGGTGTGGTTCCTCGATCCAGTACGGCTCCGGCGGATGCGCCGCACGGAGGACGGTGTCCCGCGCGAGGTCGTCCAGAGTCACTGACTTTCGTCGCGCGAAGGGGTGTTTCGACGACACCGCGAGGACCATGGGTTCGGAGTACACGGCCGGACCGGTGGTGAGATCGGCTTCGTCGACCGGAAGCAGGGTCACGAGCACGTCGATCTCACCCGATCGCAGCATCGCGAACGGATCGGCGAACTCGGCCTCGCGAATGAGCAGTTCGGTGTCCGGGTACCGGCGGCGGAAGCGGTCCAGCAGATCCTCGGTCAGGTCGGCGACACCGGGCGCCTCGAAGCCCAGCCGCAGCACGCCGCCGATCCCGCGTCCGGCCGCGACCGCGCGTTCGATGCCTTCGTGCAGTGACCGGTAGGCGGGGCCGAGGTCGTCCCGCAGCCGCTTCCCGATCGGCGTCAGCTGGACCCGCCTGCTGGTGCGGGCGAACAAGGGTGCCCCGATCCGGCGCTCCACCTGTTTGATCGTCTGGCTCACGCGTGCCTGCGAGACATGCAGCCGTTCCGCGGTCCGGCCGAAGTGCAGTTCGTCGGCCAGTGCCAGGAAGATCTCGATATCCCGCAGTTCCATAATTCCCAGGTTATCGATCCGGCGTGGTGTCGGTTACCGGGAACCGTCTTTGGGGCGCGTTTTCCCTGGTCAGACCGTCGGGCGATAGCAAAGGTCCCTTGCTACTCCTCGATGGCGCCGCCGACCGCCCGCAGGTGCTCGCGAAACGTCAGTGAAGGCGTTTTCGCGCGCTCCGCGAGGAAGTCGGCGAAGCGGACCTGCTCGCGAAGGGACTCTCCGGCGCGGATCCGGTCCGCTTGAAGCCGTTCGGTGTCGCGGATGGCCTCCGCCCGGTCGAGGACCTCGTCGGCGCGGTCGGCCGCGATGAACAGGACGCCGTCCTCGTCGCCGAACACGACGTCCGCGCGGGTCACCGTCCACTCCCCGACGACGGCCGAGCCGAGCGCGTCGTCCGGGCGGGCGGCGACCGAGAGCGGGCCGGTCGGGATCGAGCCGAGGCTGAACACCGGCAGCCCGATCTTGACGATGTCGGCGGTGTCGCGGTGCAGCCCCCAGATGACGACGCCGCTCAACCCGGCCGTCTCCGCTTCGAGGACCGCGAGGTCCCCGACGCAGCTTTCGTCGAGCCTGCCGCCGTTGTCGACGACGAGGACGTCGCCGGGGTTCGCGGTTTCGTACGCCTCCAGGAAGACGTCGACGCTGCCGACGTGCCGGGCGGGGGAGACCCGCCCGGCCACCCGGCTCCCGGGGACGACCGCGTGCGTCCCGGCGGGCGCGCAGCGGACCGGGACGCCGGCGCGGACGCAGCCGTCGGTCAGATGCGCGGTGGTCAGCAGTGCGAACCGCTGCCGAAGCTCCTCGAGATCCATGCCCCGACTTTAGCCGCGGCGCCACACCACGGGGGTGCCGTCGTGGCCGCCACCCCGCAGTGCGCCCGCGATCTCGCCGTTGTCGCCCACCGCGACGCCGGCCGCCTCGACGGGTGCGGGAAGCTTCGTGATCGGGCTGCCCGGTGACCACACCGCGGCGGTCATCGGCAGGTCGGGCGCTGAAATCCAGCCCGTGACCAGCCCGGATCCGTTCAGCGCCGTCGTGTTCATGTTGCCGGGCACCTCCTCGGAGGTGTCGAAAGCCGTCCAGAGCCGATCGCCCATCGGAGTCGAGGCCAGCACCTTCCCGTCCCGGATCGCGATTCCCCGGGATTCGGTGACGCCCTCGGGAAGGACGAGTTGCCGCAGCACGCCGTCCTTCCAGAGCCAGGTGCCGCCGTACTGTTCATTCAGCAGGATGGTGCCGTCGTGGTCGATATCGACCGGCTGGAGCAACGGCGGGACGTCCAGCAGCACGGGGTGCGCGCGGTCGCCGGACGGCCAGAACGCCGCCCGCGAGCCGTATCGGGGATCGTTCGCCACGGAGCCGACGACGTCGCCGCGGTTGTTCATGCCGAGGCCTTGCGTGCTGAAGTAGCCGGAAACCTTCCCCAGGAACTGGTAGCCGCCGTTCTCGAAGACGAACACCTGCTGTTTGGGGTAGACCCTGGCGTTACCGAGAACCGCTCCCGACGAGTTCTCGTCGACGGTTTCGACCGTGTCGTAGCCCGCCGGGACGCCGTGGTCCTGGAAGGTCCCGCCCGCCCAGGTGATCAGCCTCCCGTCGTAGGTTCCCGCGTAGGCACCGGCGCCGTCCGTGGCGTCCACCCGCGCTATGCCGTTGCCGACGGGCGGCAGCGGCAGGTAGCTCATCGTCCAGCCGGTGGCCGACGCGGTGCCCACCGACAGCAGTCCGGCGGCGACGGTGGCCGCCAAGACCATGCTCGTTCGTTTCATCGAAACCCCCTGTGAGTCGTGTTCGCCCTGTTTAACGGGGGTGTGAGCCGTCTGTCTGCGTCACCTGACACTCAACGTGCCGCAACTAACATCCGTGCAGGATTGTATGTAAGGGGTTGATAAATACAGACCTGTCTGTATCTTCAGATTCAACAGCGACCCGGCAACGACAAGGAGCGTCGCGGTGGCGAACAAGGTGTACGTCGTCGGCGTGGGCATGACGAAGTTCGAAAAGCCCGGACGCCGCGAGGACTGGGACTACCCGCAGATGGCCAAGGAGTCCGGGACCAAGGCGCTCGCAGACGCCGGGATCTCCTTCGACGAGGTGCGGCAGGCCTACGTCGGTTACGTCTACGGCGAATCGACGTCGGGGCAGCGCGCGGTCTACGAACTGGGCATGACCGGGATCCCGGTGGTCAACGTCAACAACAACTGCTCGACCGGCTCGACCGCGCTGTACCTTGCCGCGGAGGCGATTCGCGGCGACCGCGCGGACTGCGTGCTCGCGCTCGGGTTCGAGAAGATGCAGCCGGGTTCGCTCGGCTCGACCTACGACGACCGTGAACAGCCGATGGGCAGGCATCTCCAGGCGCTCGCGGAGATCTCCGAAGTACTGTTCCCGCCCGCGCCGTGGATGTTCGGCGCGGCGGGCCGCGAGCATATGAAGGCCTACGGCACCACGGCCGAGCACTTCGCCAAGATCGGCGAGAAGAACCACCGGCATTCGGTGAACAATCCGTACGCGCAGTTCCAGGAAAGCTATTCACTGCAAGACATCCTCGACTCGCGGATGATCTACGACCCGCTCACGAAGCTCCAGTGCTCACCGACCTCGGACGGCTCCGGTGCGGCGATCCTGGTCAGCGAGTCCTTTGTGGACTCACATGGGCTGGCGGACCAGGCCGTGGAGATCGTCGGGCAGGCGATGACCACCGACTTCGCGAGCACCTTCGACGGCACCGCGAAGAACATCATCGGTTACGACATGAACGTCCAGGCCGCACGCCAGGTCTACGACCAGGCCGGACTCGGCGCAGAAGACTTCCAGGTCATCGAGCTGCACGACTGCTTTTCCGCCAACGAACTCCTGCTCTACGAGGCGCTCGGGCTCTGTGCCGAGGGCGAAGCCGGGAAGCTCGTCGACTCCGGTGACACCACCTACGGCGGCAAATGGGTGGTCAACCCGTCCGGCGGGCTGATCTCCAAGGGACATCCGCTCGGCGCAACCGGCCTCGCGCAATGCGCCGAACTGACCTGGCAGCTGCGTGGCACCGCGGACAAGCGTCAGGTGGACGGCGTCGAAGCCGCATTGCAGCACAACATCGGCCTCGGCGGCGCCGCCGTCGTCACCGCCTACCAGCGCGCCGAGCGCTGATCCCCACCTCGAAAGGAAGAACCATGGGCAAGATCAGTGCCTCCGTCGAACTCCCCGCCGCACCCGCGAAGGTCTGGGCGGAGTTCTCCAACCCCAACAACTTCGAGAAGTGGCTGACCATCCACACCAAGTGGAAGGGTGCCGTCCCGGCCGAATTCGCCAAGGGGGCGCAGGCTTCCGAGGTCGTCACGATGCTCGGCATGCCGAATACGATCACCTGGACCGTCGACGAGTTCGAGGCCCCGTCGAGGCTGACCATCTCCGGGACCGGGATGGCCGGGGTGAAGGTGAAGTTCGAGCTCGCCGTGGAGGCGTCCGGAGACGGGTCGCTCGCCAGCATCAACGCGGAATTCGCCGGGCAGATGATCGTCGGCGCGCTCGGCAAGGCCGTCGAGAAGGACGGCAAGAAGAATCTCGACGCGTCGCTGGAGAACTTCAAGGCGCTGGTCGCGTGACCGACGAGCGGTTCGAGCCCGCCGGGTTGGACAAGTGGACCGGCGAGTCCCGGTTCGAGGTGACCCGCGAGCGGCTGATCGAGTACGCGAAGGCCACCAACGACCCGATCCCGGCGCATCTCGCCGGGGACGTCGCGAGCCCGGTGTTCGCGATCGTGCCGGTGTTCGAGTCGCTGATGGAACCCGCGCTGGAGGTCGTGCCGGTCGGTTTGTTCGGCCGGATCGTCCACGGGGAACAGGAATTCCGGTTCCATCGGCCGATCAGGCCCGGCGACAAACTGGTGTCGCGGGCCCGTATGACCGGCTACGAGGGCCTGCCGAACGGCACCCGCGGCACCGTCCACCTCGAATGCCGGACCGAGGGCGGCGACCTGGTCAACGAGCAGTACGTGACGTTGTTCGTGCGTGGATTCGACACCGGTGAGACACGCGGCGAACTCGGGCCTGAGCACAAGTTCGACGACGCGTTGCGTGCTCAGTCGCCGGTGGCGAAGGTGAGCCAGCACGTCGATGACGACCAGACGTACCGGTACGCACCAGCAGCGGGCGATCCGATGCCGATCCACCTCGACGAAGAGGTCGCGAAGGATTCGGGACTGCCGGGCATCATCGCGCACGGTCTGTGCACGATGGCGTTCACCTCGTGGGCGTTGCTGACCGAGGTCGCCGGGTCCAAAGTGGACAGACTGAAGCGGTTCGCCGTCCGGTTCGCCAAACCAGTGCTGCCCGGCCAGGATCTGACGACGCATATCTGGCGTGCGGGTGAGACGAGCTACGCGTTCGAAACCACCGTCGGCGAAACCGTCGTGATCAAGGACGGCCTCGCGGAATTCGCGGAGTAGGAGCAAAAGCCATGGGAGTACTCGACGGGCGGGTCGCCGTCATCACCGGCGCCGGGCGCGGGATCGGCCGCGAGCACGCGTTGCTGTTCGCGCGCGAGGGTGCGAGTGTCGTGGTCAACGACCTCGGCGGGGCGAACGACGGCAGCGGTGACGACGCCGGGCCCGCACAGGAAGTCGCCGACGAGATCCGTGCCGCGGGCGGGAAGGCCGTCGCGAATACGGCCAACGTCGCCGACTGGGCGGGCGCCGCCGAACTGGTCGCGCAGGCGGTGGACGAGTTCGGCAGGCTCGACGTCGTCGTGAACAACGCGGGCATCCTGCGGGACGCGTTCCTCGCCGGGCTGGAGGAAGCCCAGTGGGATTCCGTGATCGCGGTGCACCTCAAGGGACACGCGGCGGTGCTGCGGCACGCGGCCGCCTACTGGAAGACCGCGAGCAAGGCAGGCGAGCAGGTCGCGGGCTCGGTCATCAACACGGCGTCGGCCTCCGGGGTCACACTGCCGAACGCGGGGCAGGCCAACTACGGCGCGGCGAAAGCGGGGATCGCCGCGCTGACCCTGGTCGCGGCCGAAGAGCTGGAACGCTATGGCGTGCGGGTCAACGCGATCGCGCCGATCGCACGCACCCGCCTCACGCTGGCGACCCCCGGGATGGGTGCGATCTTCGCCCAGGAGGTCGAGGAAGGCGAGTTCGACGCGTTCTCCCCGGCCAACATCTCGCCGCTGGTCGCCTACCTCGCGACCGAGAAGTGCCCGCTCACCGGCAAGGTGTTCGCGGTGCAGGGCGGTGCGATCTCCGAACTCGCCGGCTGGCACGACGTCAAGGTGATCGAGACCGACGGCGCGTGGGCGATCGACGACATCGCGGCCAGGCTGCCGTGATCGAGTGGTCCGAGACGGAACTGCTGATCCGGGACGCGATCCGCGAGTTCGTCGACAAGGAGATCCGGCCACACGTCGACGCGCTGGAAAGCGGGACGCTGCCGCCGTACGACATCATCCGGAAGATGTTCGCCGCCTTCGGCATCGACGCGCTCGCGCGGGAGTCGGTGACCAAACTGCTGGATCGTCAGCGTGATCCGGGATCCGGAGGTGACGGTGGTGGGCTCGCGTTCGGCGGGCAGGAGGCGATGGCGCTGATCGCGGTGAGCGAGCTGGCGGGGGTCAGCCTCGGCATCGTCGCGTCGCTCGGCGTGAGCATCGGGCTCACCGCGCAGACGATCCTGACCAAGGGCACCTTGGCGCAGAAGGAACGCTGGCTGCCCGCACTGGCGACGTTCGAGAAGGTCGGTGCTTGGGCGATCACCGAACCCGACTCCGGCTCGGACGCTTTCGGCGGCATGAAGACGTCCGTGCGGCGTGACGGCGACGAGTATGTCCTCAATGGACAGAAAACGTTCATCACCAATGGCCCGTACGCCGACACGATCATCGTCTACGCCAAACTCGACGAGGGCGACGGCCTGGACAAGCGCGACCGCAAGGTGCTGACGTTCGTACTGGACAAGGGTATGCCGGGGCTGACGCAGGGCAAGCCGTTCAAGAAGATGGGCATGATGTCGTCGCCGACCGGGGAGCTGTTCTTCAGCGACGTCCGGCTGGGCCGCGATCGGCTGCTCGGCGAGTCCGAGACCGGTCGTGACGGGGACAGCAAGGCCGAAGTGAAGTCCGGCTTCGCGGTCGAGCGCGTGGGGGTCGCGGCGCTGGCACTCGGGATCATCGAGGAGTGTCACCGGCTCTGCGTCGACTACGCGAAGAACCGGAAGCTGTGGGGCCAGGAGATCGGGCGGTTCCAGCTGATCCAGCTCAAACTGGCGAAGATGGAAGTCGCGCGGATCAACGTGCGGAATATGGTGTTCCAGCTGATCGAGACACTGCGTGCGGGCAAGATGCCGACACTGGCCGAGGCTTCGGCGATGAAGCTGTACTCGTCCGAGGCGGCCACCGAGGTCGCGATGGAGGCCGTGCAGTTGTTCGGCGGCAACGGGTACATGGCCGAATACCGGGTGGAGCAGCTGGCGCGGGACGCCAAGTCGCTGATGATCTACGCGGGAAGCAACGAGATCCAGGTGACCCATATCGCGAAGGGGCTGCTGGGTCGCTGACGGTCGCCGCCAGAGTGTCATAAGCCAGAGTGTCATAAGGGGTCCCCATAGGACGAAATTTGTCCGATGGGGACCCCTCATGACATATGGGGAGGCGCCGCAAGTCACCCCAGGACGACGGACCGGCCCGTACGTACGGCGTCGGCAAGTGAGTCAAGGACACCCACGGTGCTGCTCAAGTCGAGGCAGGCGTCGGTGATGCTCACCCCGTAGGGAGCGGGGTGGTCCTGTCGCCCCTCTTCGAGGAACGATTCCAGCATGATCCCCGCGATTCCCCGCTCGCCACAGGCAATGCGGCTCGCGATATCGGCGATGACGCCGGGCTGACGGCGGTGGTCCTTGCGGGAGTTGCCGTGTGACGCGTCCACGACGACACGGTCCAAGGAATTCGTGGCGCGTAGCCCCTCGATGGCCGCGTCGACATTCTCCGAGTCGTAGTTGGCTCCGGCCGAGGAGCCACGGAGGATCAGATGTGCCGAGGGGTTGCCGGGCGATCTCCGCACGACAAGAGAACCGTGCTCGTTCACCGCCGGATGTCGCTGCGGGGTGCGGGCGCAGTGAATCGCGGCGGTGGCGACCGTCAAATCACCGTCGAGGCCGTTCTTGATGCCGATGGGCATCGGCAGCTCGGACGCGAGCTCCCGGTGCGACTGGCTGGCGACCGTCCGCGCCCCGATGGCACCGTAGCTGAGGAGATCGCTCAGGTAGGGGGCGAGCATCGGCTCGACGAACTCCCCCGCGAGGGGCAATCCGCTTTCCGCGGCCGCGATCAAGAAGCCGCGGCCGGTCCGCAGGCCGCCGGCGATGTCTTCGGAGCCGTCGAGCCAGGGATCGTGGATCAATCCCTTCCAGCCGACCGCGGTTCGCGGCTTTTCCAGGTAGGCCCGGAGCACCACGAGCAAGTGATCCTTCATCGGCCGGGTCGACTCGGCCAGCCGTCCGGCGTAATCGAGGACCGCGGCCGGGTCGTGGACGGAGCACGGGCCGACAACGGCCAGTACCCGTCCATCGCGGCCGTTGAGCACATCGGTGATTTCCGAGCGATGGTCCTGGATCTCGGTGCTGACGTGGGCGGGAACGGGGAGTTCGGCGAACAGCTCCGCCGGACTCGGTAGCGGTTCGTAACGGGGGATCGTGGTCACGCCGAACTCCGTTTCTTGGTCCGGGAAACGCCGACTCCGGCAAGGCAGAGAACGCCACCGAGGATGGCGATCAGAGTGGGAACCTCGTCGATGAAAAGCCAGGACAGCACGATCACGATCGCCGGAACCGCATAGGTGGTCACGCCGAGCTTTCCCGCCGGTGTCCGGGACAAGGCGTAGGCCCACGTGTAGAACGCGAGCGCGGTGGGCAGCAAGCCCAGGTAGACCACCGCCCAGGTGGCCGAGGCCGGTGCGGTGCTCACATCGTGGATCAGCTGGCCACTGAACGGAAGGCAGGCGACGGCGCCGACAATGCAGCCGAAGGTCGTGGCCTGCAGCGCGGTGGCGTGGCTCAACGCCGGTTTCTGAGAGACGACTCCCACCGCGTATCCCGCCGCGGCCAGCAAACAGAGTCCGACACCGAAGGCGCTGGATGGGCCGTGCTGGGAGGAGAGTCCCACGATCGCGGCGCCGGCGAAAGCGACGACGAGTCCGATCACGAGGGGGCGGGGCAGCCCCTCTTTCAGGACGATTCCGGCGAGGATCGCGGCGAAGACAGGGCCGATCCCGACCAGCAGCGACGCCGTCCCCGCGTCGGTATAGCGTTCGCCCCAGTTCAGCGCGACCATGTACAGGCCGAACCAGAAGACCCCGGCGCCGGCTATCCCCGGCCAGGCCTTGCGTGGCGGGAGCGGCATGCCTTTGACCACCGCGATCGCGCCCAGTGCGAGCGCGCCCACCAGTAGCCTGCCCAAGGCGAGTGCTCCAGGCTCATAGTGCGCACCCGCGAAGCGGATACCCACGAAGGCCGATGCCCACAGGACCATCGTGACGGCGATCGCGCCGACGGCCTTGATGTCGAGTCCGGCTTCGGTCTGTGTGCTCATCGAACGGCCGCCAATGTCCGGAGCGCCCGGCGATCCAGCTTGCCGACCGGAGTGCGGGGAAGGGATTCGACAACGATGATGTCCTCCGGGATCTCATACCAGCTCAGGTTTTGCTTTGTCAGGGAATCGATTTCGGCGATCACTTCGGCCGGCTCGGCACCCTCGTCCAGTTCGACGTGGGCGCGGAGTGACGTCGTGGAGGACTCTCGGCGTACCGAACAAACACCGGCCGCGCGGACGGCGGGATGCCGCACCAGGAGATCCTCGATCTCGGCAGGGTGCACGTTCTGCCCGCCGACGATCTCGATGTCGTCCAGCCGTCCATGCAAGCGGACGAAGCCATCGTGATCGACAGTGGCCGCGTCGCCGGTCACGTACCAGTCGTCCGGCATTCGCAGTGGTGCGTCGGAGCCTCGGGGAACTCCAGGTGCGATCGTCGGGCCACGAACCTCCAGCTTCCCCTCCACCCCGGCCGCTACTTCTCGGCGCAGCTGGTCGACGATCCGCATGCGGTACGGCGGAAGGATCCGGCCGATGGTGCCGTCCTTTTGTGAGGACAGGGTGTTCGCGATCAACGCATGCCCGATTTCAGTGGTGCCGAAGATATTGAGGAATCTCTTGCCGAGCGTTTCGCGGAGCGTGGTTTCGACGCTGACCGGCAGTGGTTCGCCGGCGACCAGCGCCAGCCTCAGGCCGTCGAGCCCGGCGGCGAAGGGGTGCTGAAGCAGCCGAGCGTAGAAGCTGGGTTGCCCGTAGAGGACCGAAACCTGGTATCGCGCGATCAGTTCCAAGGCCGCGGCTTCGGTGAGACGCTCCCGGCTCAGCACCGTCGAGCCTCCGCGAAGCAACGGCAAGAGGATGGAATTGCCGAATCCGTAGGAGAAGTACATGCGCGATACGGAAAGTGTGATGTCGTCCGGCGTGAGATCTACTACCCCGCCGATGGCCTGGTCGTAGACCGCCGGGTCACCGTGCGTGTGGAAGCAAAGCCGGGGGCTCCCTGTCGTGCCGGAGGTGAAGAAGGCAAAGGCGGGCGTATCCGCGTGAGCCGTGGCGTACTCGGTGGCCGGCTCATGGCCGTGCAGCTGTGCCGGCGTGACCGGGCTGACCTGGTCGAGGCCAGGTGTTCCCGGTTCCGCGATCGTCAGGAAAGGGTTCGCGGTTTCGACCGCACGCCGGATGGCCGTCTCGTGCATGAAGGTGTTGATGGGGATCGCCACGGCCCCCAGCTGAAGGATGCCGAGGACGGCTTGCACGAGTCCGACACTGTCGGGGAGCGCCAGCAGGACACGGTCTCCTGTCTTCACCCCGCGCGCGGCGAGCCCGGCGGCGCACCGTGCCGAACCGGCGTACAACTCCGCGTAAGACACCGTGCGGTCGCCGGTATGGTAGGCCCCTCGCCAGGACCAGCCTTTGTTCCTGGCGAGTTCGGCAAGGTGAAGGGCCAGGTTCATTGGACCATCGCTTCGATTTCGACGAGCAGATCGGGACGGCAGATGTCGACGTTCAAATAGACGACCCGTGCGTCGGGCGCAAACACTTCTTCGCACCGTGAACGGACGAACGGGATATCTTCGGACCGGCTGACATATACCTTGATCAAGTCGAGATCGCGGAGGCTGTAGCCGCCTTCCGGCCGCACTTTCTCCAGGTTTTCGGTGCTGATCAGGGTCGCGATGTTCTCCAAGGTGACGTCGACCTGGCCCGCGATATCTCCCTTGTGGACGGTTTCGTCGCCGATGATGCTCGCGGTCCCGGAAATGTACAGGGTGCCTCCGGCGAAGGTGGCTCGCGCGAAGTTCGGCGCCTTGGGGCCGTAGCTGTCCGGATAGTGGTAAGCAGGCGTCTGCCGCGGGTTCTCCAGGTGGTGCACGTCGGCATCGGCGCGCCCGGCGATGAAGTACAGGTACACGCCGTTGCCGCGGGTGCCGATCCCGGTGGCTGCCGGAATGTGGAGGATTCTGCCTGCCCACAAGGAGAAGGCTTCGGCCCGCCCCGAGCAGAAGTCGCGGTAGATCTCCATGCCGTCCGCGTTGCTGTCGATGATGCCGCCGACCAGGTTCCACATGCGGAGGATGTTCGGATAGCCGAGACGTGTGGCGAGCTCGAAGGCGGAGTCGTAGGCGATCCGGGCCGCGTCACGGTAGACGTCACGTTCGGTCACCTGCACTGTGCAGAAGAGATGGCGGCCGTCCACGGCGTAGACCAGGCCCCCTTCCTTGCCTGCCACGACCGGGCCCGAAGCGGCGAAAACCTCGTGGAACTCCGGCTCGGTCTCGGTGGTCATCGGCACGCCCAGTGTCGGCACGCCCTTGTGCAATTCGGGCGCGAACCCATTCTTTTCGAATACGACGCGGGCGAGAATGTTCTGGCTATCCGATTGTTCACCTGGTTGTTCGAACTTGATATTCTGCCGTACTTCTCTCGGTGAGCTGAGCAGGTCGACAAAACCGGGCATTCGAAATCCCCTCAGTGCAAGAGTCGTGGCTTTGTAGTCCGCATCTTTGGCGCGAAAATTTTGGTTCGAGTGGCCCCGATTGGCAATCTATCCAAATCTTGGTATCCAGGTCAACAGTCGGCACAAGGAATGGGAATCGCCTGAATGGACCCTTGAAATACCGAGACGTCGGCGCACCGGAGGTCTTTACCTGTTTCGGCATGTTAAATCCCTACGATTTCAGCAGGGAGAGCGGAAGATCGATACGGAAAACACTTCGTGGTTCTCGGGACCCTGGAGGACGGGAGGGCACTCCTGCTTGCCCATAGAGGCACGCGGGCCTCCTTATGCCCTACGCCATTCGTCGGGTTCGCCTGAAGTACGTGAAGGCCCCCTTCCTTGCGCCTAGCGCAGGGCCCCGGCAAAGTCGGTTGCCTGGATGAGGGCAGGCACGGTCTCTGGTTGATCATGTGAGTGTC
>NZ_JBFBBY010000129.1:0-21454 GCF_040682875.1 Amycolatopsis sp. NPDC051071
CAACACCCACAAATCGTCAGAGATTTCGTCTGCACGCAGCACCTCCCGAGCATCGCGCACCGACCGCCCAATCTTTAGCAGACACGCTCTAGGCGCTAGGCGCTATCACCCGGGGGGACGCGGGGAAAGTCCCCATCGGCTTCCGGCCGAGGAGCAGGCCTTTCCTGGCGGCTTCCGCCATCACGGCCCGGACGTCGACGCACCACGGGCCTTCGGGCTTGAGCTCGACGAAAGCGCTCTCTCCTGGCTTCAGGACGAAATGCGGCTCGCCGTCGAGCGCGATGGAGCCACCGGCGGCGGCGAGGTCGACCCGGACCCCCAGGTGCAGCACACTCCAGCCCCGCACCCCCACCGGCTGGACGACGCCGGGCGCGATCGGCGCCTGTACGACGAAGGGTGTCTCCTCGACCGGCCCGAGCGAGACGGCCACACCGTCCACAGTGGACTTCGGACTGGGGCACAGCCTGCCGGGAATGCTGGACAGGCCGATCCCGTCGGGGACGGCGAACGTGCAGTACAGCTCGGTGAGCGACGTGGGATCCCAGCGCTGGTTCGCCGACACGCTGACGTCGGTCAGCGCGATCTCGCGGCGGGCCTTCGTGACGACTTCGAGGATGGTCACGCGGGTCGTGACCAGGTCCGTATCCACCTGATGGGTGGCCACCAGCCCGGCGGCGAGACCGGCGACGGTCGGCTCGGGGAACGCCTCGGTGCTCTCGGCGGGCAGCGGCAGCAGGGGGACGTCTCCGCAGGCGGCGGCAGCGGCCCGCACGGTGCCGTCACCACCCATGCAGATGATCACGCCCGCGCCCGCGTCCACCATCCGGCGGACGGCGCCGGTGGTCTTACCCGCTTCGGTCCACACCATCACGCGGCCGACCCCGGCCGCGCGGAGTGCCGAACGCAGACATCGGATGTCACGCTCCGAAGCAGGGTTCGCCACGATCCCCGCAACCGCTTCGCCCACAGGTCCTCCGCTGCCCACGCCAAGTCCCTATAGGAAACGACGTCGCGGCCCGGAAAGGAAGGGTTGCAGAAGGTTGCATCGCCACGAGAGCGTCCGGAGCTCCCGTTCAGCGGGCCACCGGTCCCGCGGGATCCGGCCGCCGAGCGGCACGAAGGTCACGCGGCCACCTCGGCTTTCGTCATGGCCGGTGCCGTCCGGCGGACGAAGACGACCAGCAGCGCGAGTTCGAGGACCAGCAGGATCCGTTCGACCAGTCCGCTCACCGCGCGGACGTCGAGGAGGAACGTCCCCACGAAGACCACCAGCGCGGCCAACGCGGCGAAGGACAGGCGCCGGGCCTTGCCGAGAACCAGCCCCGCCAGTGGCAGCGCGGTGAAGGCGGCGAGCGCGACGTACCGGCGGATCGCGCCGTGCCAGGTCAGCGCCTGGTCCATCGGCTCCTGCGGGAACACCGCGAGTACGCACAGCCCGACGCCGAACACGGCGACGAGCCTGCCCGCCCGCACCGCGCCGGACAGCCGGACACCGCACGCGACGGTCAGCGCGCCGAAGCCGGTGGCCAGCATGGCGACCCCGACGAGCCGGGCACCCTGGCCGAGGTGGACGTACTCGCTGAAGGTGGTGGCGAGTGGATCGACCGCGCCGGCGTTGACGATCTCGACGTAGACCGCGATGACCAGTCCGGTGAGCAACCACGCGAACGCCGACAGCCGGATGAACCCTCTGGTGTCGTTCATGCTGGTGTCGTTCATGCTGGTGTCGTTCATAAAGGGAGCCTGACCGCGCGCCGCCGTCCGGCACATCCCGCCCGGGCGAGCAGCCCACGTCACCCCGTGGGGGACATCGTGTGTCCCCCACGCGGGGATGTGCCCGGCCCGCGGCGTCGTTAGCGTCGGGGCATGGCTTCGAACGGCGGTTCCCTTGGCTGGGCGCTCCTCACCGGACGTGACGCCGACCTCGAACCCCCGTCGGCGTGGTGGCGCGGACCGGCCTGGGTCAAAAGCGTTCTCGTCGCCTCGTCGCTCGCCGTCCTGGTGGGCCTGACCTACGGCTCGTGGGCGCGCTACCTCGGCGGCAGCAGCCTGCTGCTGGTCTTCTTCCTGCTGCTTCTGCAGCTCGCGCCGCCACTGCTGGCCGTCCGGTTCCCGCTGACCGCCGTCCGGGTGGCCGCGGCCGGGATGGTCAGCGCGATCATCGCCACTCTCTTTCCCGCGCCTTACGCGCCCTTCGGCCCGACGCTGTCGGATTGGCCGCTGCAGGTCCACGTCCTGCCGTATCTCCCGGTGCTCGCGATGACGCTCGCCCGCACGAAGACCGGGCAGGGCTGGGGGATCTCGCTCATCGCGATCGTGCTCGCCACCGCGGTCGGCGTCGCCGGAGTACCGCGGGCCGGTACGAAGACCCTGGTGTGGTCGTTGATCGTGGTGACCGTGACGATCGTGGCCGGCTATGGGATGCAGCAACGACGCCGCGCGCTGGAGCAGGCCGACGTGGCCGAGCGCACGACCGTCGAGGAGCGGGGGAAACGGGCCGCGCTGCAGGAGCGCGCGCTGATCGCCAGGGAACTCCACGACATCATCGGCCATCACCTCTCGTTGATCGCGCTGCGGACCGACAGCGCGCGCTACCGCGTACCGGACGTGTCCGACGCCGCGGCGGAGGAGTTCCGCGCGCTCGGTGCCGCGGCGAGGGAAGCACTCGACGAGGCGCGGCGACTGGTCGGCGTGCTGCGGGACGCCGAAGCCGAACCGGAACACGAACCACAGCCAGGACTCGGGGAGGTACCGTCGCTGATCGACGGCTGCCGGGCCTCCGGGATCGAGATCCGGGCCGAGCTCTCCGGCGGGGACGGCGTTCCGGCCATGATCGAACTGGCCGCGTACCGGATCCTGCAGGAGGCGCTGAGCAACGCGGCGCGGCACAGTCCCGGGTCCACTGTGGACGTCGAGGTGCGGCAGGGCACGGACGGGCTCACGATCCTCGTCGAGAACGGACCTCCCTCGCGGTCTGCCGCGCCGTCAGCCGGGGACGGCACCGGCCTTGCCGGGATCGCCGAACGCGTTACGCTGATCGGTGGCTCGTGCGAGACCGGGCCGCGGGCGGACGGCGGGTTCCGCGTGGCCGTCACACTGGAACTCCCGGGGGTAAGTGACGCGTGACGACCGTCTTCATCGTCGACGACCAGGCCATGGTGCGGGAAAGCTTCGCCGGCCTGCTGAACGCGCAGCCCGGGTTGGCGGTCGTCGGCCAGGCCGGTGACGGAATCGCGGCCCTGGCAGGCATCTCCGCGTTGGACAGCCCACCGGACGTCGTGCTGATGGACATCCGGATGCCGGGGATGGACGGTCTCGAAGCGACCCGGCGGTTGCTCGAAGGCGACGGCGAGAAGCCGAAAGTGATCGTCTTGACGACGTTCCATTTGGACGACTACGTCTACGAAGCGTTGCGGGCGGGCGCCAGCGGCTTTCTGCTCAAGGACGCGCCCGCGGCCGAACTGATCAACGCCATCGGCGTGGTCGCCGCCGGTGACGCGCTGCTCTCCCCCGCCGTCACGAGGCGGCTCATCGCGAATTTCGTGGCCAGCACGCCGGTTCCGCGGCCGTCACCGTCGCGGTTCGACGTACTCACCGAACGCGAGCGGGACGTGCTGCGGTTGATCGCGAAAGGACGGTCCAATCCGGAGATCGCGGCGGATCTGGTGCTGTCGGCGCAGACCGTGAAGACGTATGTGGGCCGGATCCTCGCGAAACTCGGGGTGCGGGACCGGGCGCAGGCGATCGTGCTGGCCTACGAAACCGGATTGATGTCTCCGTGAAGTCCTAGTGTCGCGTGACCCTGCTTGCCTTACGCCGCTGCGGCCCGCGCGGCCCCTGGCCGCGTCGAAGAAAACCCCTGGTACAACCAGTACAAGCGGCTTTTCTTCGTCTTGCCAGGAACCACGTGGATCCACAGCGGACGCAAGGCAGCAGGATCACGCGACACTAGAAGACCCGGAAAAAGCAGCAGGGCCGCCACCCCGAGGGGATGGCGGCCCTGCTTGAAGACTAGGTCAGATCACGTTGACCGAGGTGGCCTGCGGACCCTTCGCGCCCTGCCCGATCTCGAACTCCACGCGGGCGTTCTCCTCGAGGGTACGGAAGCCGTTGCCCTTGATCTCGCTGTAGTGCACGAAGACGTCGCCGCCGCCGTTGTCGGGAGTGATGAAGCCGAACCCCTTCTCGGAGTTGAACCACTTCACAGTGCCCTGAGTCATAAATTCTCCATATGCAACACAAACAAACAGGAAGCCACGTCGGCAGCCCGGGTCATGACCAGACGGTTTGCTTCCCCGGATACAGAGGAGACACTACGCCCGCTGAGTTCTGCGAGCGTGAACCAACACGAACACAAAAAACGAGACCTGAACCAGTAAAGCACACCTCACGCAGGCCGGACAAGCATCTTCACCCGGGTGTGCGCAAGCGCAAGGTGCTATTCGCCACTCGCCGCGCGGAGCGGTACATCGGAGCCGAACGGCGAACCGCGCAACGCGTCCCGGTTGGTGGCCACGACGGCGACGTCGTGGGTCTCGGAGTCCGCACTGAACTGCACCGGCACTACACCGGAAACGGACTTGACCTTCTCCTGTGGCTTCACTTCGTCAGCCATGTTTTCTCCCCTGTGTCAACACAACGCTCGATGTGCCGAGTGAAGTACTGCGTGCCAACAACCCACCGGTGGACGGCCGCTCCTGTCCACCCCGTCCATATCGGACTCTCGGTGTTGCGGCGATTGTGCCACGACCATCCGACAAAATCCGGTCCCCGCGACCGAAACTCGGCCGAGTCGTCACCGATTTCCCACCACTCGGAGCAGGTGACGGCGCCACCACAAGGGTTTCTGTGTATCCCCTGAGAAAAATGTACCGCCGGATAATCGGCCGGACGGCCCTACTGCCCGCCCTGCTGCGGCCTCACGGCGCCCAGCAGGCTCGTCAGCCGGATGTCCGGGGTCACGACGTCCGGATCGGTCCGGATGTCGATCACGCACGGCCGCTGCCGGACCAGCGCGCTCGCGATGATCGGCTCCAGCTCTTCGCGGTCCTCGACGGTGTACCCGGCGGCACCGAGCCCACGCGCCCACGACGCGAAGTCGGTGATGGGGACTGTAACCCCCGACAGCCGTCCGTGCTTGCGTGCCTGGTGCACGGCGAGCGGACCGTGCAGTCCGTTCTGGAACACCAGGACGGTCACCGGGACCCGGTAACGGACGGCGGTCTCGATCTCCTGGCCGGTCATCAGCGCGCCGCCGTCGCCGACCATCGCGATCACCGTGCGCCGCGGCTCGGCGAGTTTCGCCGCGATCGCCGCCGGGACCGCGTACCCCATGGCGGCGTTACTCGGGCCGAGCTGACTGCGTGGCGCGGTGAAACACCAGTAGCGGTGCATGAACTGGGCGAAGTTACCGGCGTCGCTGGTCACGATGGCGTCCTCTGGCGCGAGTTTGCGCACCGCGCGAATGACGTCGGCCGGGTGGATGCGGGTGGCGCCGCTGGTGTCGGGCGGGGTCATGAAGGTGTGCACGGCGGCGTTCGCGGCCGACGCGCGCCGTGTCCGCGGCGAGGCGACGGTGCGCAGTTCACGCAGGAACGGCTCGACCTCGGAGTCGACCCGGAAGGTCAGGCCGCCTCGGCGGGCGGGCTCGAGCCCCGTCCCGACCAGCACCAGCGTCTGCGACGGCGTCGGGTAACGGAAGCACTGGGTGGTGACCTCGTCGAGCTGCGTGCCCAGCGCGAGTACGAGGTCGGCGCGTTCCAGCGCGTCGAGCTGCCGCGCGGGGATGCCGATGCCGAGGTGGCCGGCGTAACGCGCGTGGTTCTCGGGGAAGGCGTCCTGCCGCCGGAACGCGTTGTACACCGGGAGCGCGAGCTCGTCGGCGACGGCGATCAGCTCTTCCCGCGCCGAGCGGGCCCGGCCGCCGACGATCACCACCGGATAGCGGGCCTCCTCGACCAGCTGGGCGACCGCTTCGGCGGTCCGGCCGAGCGCGCCGGTGGCAGGCGGCCGCACCGACGCGACCGGTTTGGCCGAGTCGAACGGGACACCCCAGAAGTCGGCGGGCACGGCGACGACGGTGGGCCCGGGACGGCCTTCGCGGCAGCGTGTCAGCGCTTCGACCAGCAGACCTGGCACCTCGTCCGGTTCCTGCGCGCGGCCGGTCCACTTGGCGATGGGCTCGAACATGGCGCTCAGGTCGGCGGTCGGCAGTTCACTCGTCGGGCCGGGGCTGGACGGCGGGTTCTCCAGCAGGACGACCATCGGGCTCTCGTCCTGATACGCCGTCCGGACACCGATCGCGAGGCTGGCCGCGCTCGGGCCGCGGCCGGCGAGCAGGACCGCGGGATGCTCGGTGAGTTTGCCCTCGGCCTCGGCCATGAAGGCCGCGCCGGTGTCGTGACGTGCCGAGACGAAGGTGATCGACCGCTCGCGCTGCAACGCGTCGAGCAAATCCAGGAAAGACTCACCCACCACCGCGTACACGCGGTGGATTTGCGCCTCGCTCAGGATCCGCACGGCCGTCTGGGCGACGGACGCTCCCGGTTGGTATCTAATGAGAAGAGCTTAGGCGGGCGATGATCGGTGCCGTCAAGCGATCTTTCGATTCCGGCAACCCCGGGGCGGCAGAAATGTCCTTGATTCGCCGACGTGTTCGAGCAAGGGAGCGCGAAAACGTGACCTCAGCCACCGCTGGACGTGAAACAGTTTTCACATACGGCGCACCGGCCCTGAAATACGGCACCGGGTCGAGTGACGAGATCGGCTACGACCTCACGCGGTACGGGGCCCGCCGGGTGCTCGTGCTGACCGACGCGAGCGTCGCCGCGACAGGCTGGCCGCGGCGCATCGCCGAAGGCATCGGGACCTACGGCATCGAGGCGGTCGTCTTCGACGGTGTGCACGTCGAGCCGACCGACGTCAGCATGCGCGAGGCCGTCGAGTTCGCCAAGGGCCATGGCGAGTGGGACGCCTTCGTCGCCGTCGGCGGCGGGTCGGCCATCGACACCGCGAAGGCGGTGAACCTGTTGACCAGCAACGACGGCGACCTGATGGACTACGTCAACGCGCCGGTCGGCGGCGGCCGAGCGCCGAGTTCGCCGCTGAAACCGCTGGTCGCGGTGCCGACGACCACCGGAACCGGCTCGGAAAGCACGACGGTGTGCGTGCTGGACGTGTTGTCCCTGCGGGTGAAGAGCGGGATCAGCCATCTCCGGCTGCGGCCGAGCCTCGCTGTGGTCGACCCGCGGCTGACGGTGTCGCAACCGCCGGAGGTCACCGCCGCGAGCGGGATGGACATCCTTTGCCACGCCGCGGAAAGCTATACGGCCAAGCCGTACACCGAATTCGACCGGAAGCGTCCGGAGGACCGGGTTCCTTACTGCGGCGCGAATCCACTGGCCGACATGTTCGCCGAGCAGTCGCTGCGGCTGCTCTCGTGGGCGCTTCCGGCTGCCGTGGCGGACGGCTCCGACCTGAAGGCACGCGAGGCGATGGCGCTCGCGGCGACGTTCGCCGGACTCGGTTTCGGCAACGCGGGGGTGCACATCCCGCACGCCAACGCGTATCCGATCGCCGGTCAGGTCCGGGATTTCCGTCCTTCCGGCTATCCCGGTGACGAGGCGATGGTGCCGCACGGGATGGCCGTGTCCTTGACCGCGCCCGCGGCGTTCCGCTTCACCTTCGACGCCGCGCCGGACCGGCATCTGCGGGTGGCCCGGCTGCTCGCGCCGGACTACGAATGGCCGGGCGATCTGCAGGATCATCTGCCCGCGGTGCTGCGCCGTCTCATGCGGGAGATCGGGATCCCCAACGGGATCGGCGCCGTCGGCTATCGCGAGTCCGATGTGGACTCACTGGTTTCCGGCACGGTGAAACAACAACGCCTGCTGGCGACGGCCCCGCGTGAAGCGTCCGAAGAGGACCTCGCCGGGATCCTGCGAAACTCGGTGACGCTGTGGTGAACGCCGAGTACCCGCATTGGCAGACGGTTCCGCTGCGGTGGAAGGACAACGACGTCTACGGACATGTCAACAACGTCGTCCACTATTCGGTGATGGACACCGTCGTGAACACCTGGCTGATCGAACGCGGCGGACTCGACATCGAAACCGGCGAAGTCATCGGACTGTGTGTGGAATCGCAGTGCAAGTACCACGCGTCGGTATCGTTCCCCGGCGAACTGGAGGCCGGGTTGCGCGTCGGGCATCTCGGGCGCTCCAGTGTCCGCTACGAGGTCGGGATGTACTCGAAGGAGACGCTGATCGCCGAGGGCCACTTCGTGCACGTGTTCGTCGATCGCGCGTCCCGGCGGCCGGTTCCCGTCGAAGGTCTACTCAGGAGCTCGCTGGAAGAACTGCGCGCCGGGCTGGGGTAGCCGAGGCGCCCACGCGTGCATGAGCTGGGCGTAGCGCGTGGACCGGTCCATGAGTTCGAGGTGGGTGCCGAGTGCGGTTTCCTTGCCGTCCATCACCAGGACCCGGTCCGCGCGCAACGCCGACGTCAGCCGGTGCGCGATCACGATCAGGATCCCGCCCCGTTCGGCGAACGCCCGTTCCGCACGGGCTTCGGCGGGCGGGTCGAGGTGCGACGTCGCCTCGTCGAGGACGACGACGCCGGCGTCGCTCGCGAACACCCGCGCGAGCGCGATCAGCTGCGCCTCACCGGCGGACAGCGTCCCGTGCCCGATCTCGCCGTCGAGCCCGCCAAGCCGGGTGACCAGCGGTTCCGCGCCGACGGCGGCCACCGCGGCGCGCAGTTCGCCGTCGGTCGCGGAGTGCGCGAACAGGCCGACGTTGTCCCGCACGGACCCCGCGAAGACGTAGGCCTCCTGCGGGATCAACGCGACCATCCGGTGCCGCAGGGCCGACGGCACCTCCCGGACCGGGGCACCGCCGAGCAGGACCCTCCCCGCCTGCGGTTCGAGCATGCCGGTGAGCAGCCCCGCCAAAGTCGACTTGCCGATTCCGCTCGGCCCCACCACGGCGAGCCGTTCGCCGCGACGCAGGTGCAGGTCGAGGCCGCGCACCACCGGTTCGGCCGCCGCGCCCCAGCTGAAGGTCAGGTCACGCACGTAGAGCGCGGTCCCCTCGGGTTCGGCGGTGCCGTCCGGTTCCGGCTCGGCCTCCGCGGTCTCGGCCAGCCGCCGCAACGCGACGATCAACCGCAGCACCACGGTGCTCGCGGTCGCGGCCAGCCCACGCAACGCCGGCTGCATCGTCGTCGCGAGGTAGACCAGCGCGCCGAGCGCGGCACCCGCGGTGAGCACCCCGTCCGCGACCATCCGGGGCGCGACCAGCAACGCCACGAGCAGCGGTACGAAACCACCCGCGGCGATCACCACCGCCCTGGCCGCCCCCGATCGCGCCACCCGAACGGCCGCCTTGGCCTGTATGTCGATGGCGTCGTAAAGCTCAAGCGCGGCAAGGGGTTCCGCGCCGCAGGCGACGACGTCGCGCATGCCGGACAGCGACGCGCCCGCGACCTCGGCCGTCCGCTCGTCGGCCAGCGCGAGCGCACGCTGACGACGGGCCAGCGACGGCAGCAGGCAGGCGAAAACGAGTACCGACACCACGACCGGGATCGCGACGATCAGCGCCAGCGATCCGGCGACGGTGAACAACCCGGCCAGCGCCGCGACCGTCGTCACGACCATCCCGCGTGCCTGCACCAGCAGCCCGGCAGTGGCGTCGCGGACCACCTCGACATGCTGGGTGATCCGGGCGACACCACTGGCGTCGGGCTGGTTCCGCGGTGGCGAGGGATCGTGCAGGACGCCGCGTACGACGGCGCTCACCAGCGCGTCACGCAGTGGCTCGACGACCTTCCCCAGCTGATTCCACACCAGCCGGGAGCCGACCGCGCCGATCACCGCGACCAGGCCGAACACCGCGAGCCAACGCAGTCCGGTGCCTGGCCGATCCGCGGCAAACCCCTCGTCAACCGCGAGTTCGACCAGGCGACCGGACAAGAACGCGGGCGCGCTCTCCAGTACGGAACAGGCCAGCAGCACCAGCCCGCCCCGCCACTGCCCGGCCAGCGCCGAGCGGTAGAGCCCCCAGACGCTCACGTCGCGCCCTCCAAGCTGCCCGTGAAGACCGCCTGGTAAGCCGGGTTCCGCCACAGTGCCTCATGTGTGCCGACCGCGCGGACCCGGCCGTCTTCCAGCCACACCACCGCGTCGGCCCGCGCCGCGGTGGCCGCGCGATGCGTCACCACCAACCGGGTCCTGCCGGGCAGCGTGCGCTCGATCGCGTCCTCGACGGCGGCTTCGGTGACCGTGTCGAGGCTGGCGGTGGCGTCGTCGAGGATGAGCACCCTCGGCGCGTGCGCGATCGCGCGGGCCAGCCCGATCCGCTGCGCCTCCCCACCGGAGAGCGGGGTCTCCGAAAGCGGCGTCCGGTACCCGTTCGGCAGCCGGACGATCAGGTCGTCGACCTGCGCGGACTGGCAGGCGGCACGCACGGCGGCCTCACCGGCCCAGGAGCCGTATCCGACGGCGTCGCCGATCGTGGCGCCGAGCAAGGCGGGCCGTTCGAAGGCGAAACCGATCACCGCGCGGAGTTCGTACGGCCGCAGCTTCTCCAGCGGACGGCCGTCGAGCACAGCCGTCCCCTCCTCCGGTTGCAGCAGTCCGCCGAGGACGTTGACCAGCGCGGACTTTCCCGCTCCGGACCGGCCGACGACCACGGTGAACCGGCCGCCTTGGACGACCAGGTCGACGTCGCGGAGCGCGCCTTCGATGGTGACACCACGCAGTTCGAGCGTGCCCCGCCCGGGAACGACACCGAGCGTGCCCGGTTCGGGAACCGGCGAACGCAGTACTTCGATGATCCGATGCGCGCACGACCGGGCGCGGGAAAGCGTGGTGAGCAAAGGAATCTGGGTGACCAGCCCCATGCCGAGCGCGACGTAACCGAGTGCGGCGAGTACCTGGCCGACACTCAGCCTGCCCTCCAGCACACCGAAGCCCGCCGCGGCCAGCACGGCGAGTTCCACCGCGGGCAGCAGCAGCCCGGAACGCCATACCATCCTGGCCTGGGTACGCCACATCCCGCGACCGGCGAGACTCAGTTTCGGCAGCGGCAGCAGCACGCGTTCGGCCTCGCGATCGGCGGTGCCCGACGCGGCGATCGTGCGCAGCCCGGCGACGGCGTCGACCATCCTGGCCGCCAGTTCGCCGGAAACCCGCTGGTAGGTGAGGACGTCGTCGGCGGTGCTCTTCAAATGCGTGCGGGCGAGCATCAACGCGAACGGGATGCTGCCGAGGAAGACCAGCGCGAGGCGCCAGTCCATCACCGCGAGCAGCACGACGGAGCCACCGGAGATCAACGTGGTCGACCCGAGCTGGACGACGACCGAGGCGACCAGTCCGGCTCCGGTGCAGTCACCGGTGAGCCTGCTGATCGCGTCACCGTCGGCGAATTTCGAACGCGTGCCGAGCGCGAGATAGTGGTCGGCCAGCCGACGGCGCAACCAGGCCGTCACGGAACTGGTCATCCGCGCCGAGAGGATCCCGCCGATCAGTCCGACGAGGATCTCGGTGACGCCGAGGGTGAGCAGCCACGAGACCTCGGGAAGGCTGGGGCGTCCAGCCACGACGGCGTCGACCGCGGCCGCGAGCGCTCCTGGCAGGAGCAGCCCCGCCGCCGTCCCGGCGAGCGCGCTCAGTACCAGCGCGATCAGGCGGGGACGATCGAGCCCGGTCACGGCGACCAGCAGGCGATCGGCGGAACCCGCCATCCCACTCCTCAAGGTCTCTGGTTCACCCGTATGGCAAATCGCGGTAGCACACCTCTGCCCCGCGTCCCATTCCTGACAAAGTAATCCCATCGAGACGAAGCAGAAGGCAAAATGAAGGCGCGGGAGCGGCGCACTTGGCCTGTGCCGCTCCCGCACCTTCAGCGATCAGCTAGCGATTCGCCTGCGCTCAGTGGCAGGTCAGCAGGCTGATGGTGCTGTTCGCGCAGGACGCGAGCAGGCTCAGGTTGCTGCCGCCACCGTGACCGCCGCCGCCGTGGCCACCGTCGAGAACCTCGGGGGTTTCCAGGGCCTGCAGGTCGAGGACCAGTTCCATGGTGTTCCCTTTCCTTGATTACCTCTTGTCCGCCGGCCTTACTGGCCGGCAGTTCGGGAGGACAGGAAAGGCAGCGCGGCCTTCCCGTCCAGGGTGGCGGCGAGGGCGAGCAGGACGCCCGCGCCACCGGTGACGACGTCCATCGACAACCGCAGCAGCTGGTTGCCGGGGAACGCCAGGCCGCCCTTGTACGGCACCGCGTACCAGGCCAGCCGGGAAAGGTGCAGGTCGATGGCGTCGCGGACGCGCTCGTCCGGTTCGGCGCCCATGGCGAGCGCGGTCATCAGCCCGCTCCGGCCGAACAGCAGGCCGGGGTGGATGACGAACTCGCCGCGGCACGATTCACGCAGGCCGGGAAGGCTCTTCAACGCCTTCGCGTCCGCACGGTGCTTCGCCAGTTCCTCGGCGACCATGAGGATCCCGGCGCTGCCGACACCCACGTAGGGCAATGTCCGGGTCTCGCCGTCGCGAACCTGCAGCGAGCCGTCGTCCGACTCGGCGCACTCCTCGATGTCCCGCTCCAGCGCCTGGTCGGCGAAGGACAGCCAGCCCTCTTCGCGAGTGCGCTCGAACAGCCGGATGAACAGCAGTGCCGGTCCGGACCAGCCGTTGAGCAGCCCGGCCCTGGCGAAGTCGCCGGGCGGGTCGGCGGTCTCGAGTGCTTCGGCGAGCCGGACGGCGGTGGCGAGTGCCTGCCTGCCGAACTCGTTGTCCTTGCGGTTCACCGCGAAATGCAGCTGGGTGAGCCCGATACCGGACAGGCCGCCTTCCATGCCGTGGTCGATGGTCTGCTCGACCAGCGTCGCCGACGCCGTCAGCAGCTTGGTGGCCTCTTCGCGGTAGCCGAGTGCTTCGAGGACGTACGCGATTCCGTACGAGCCGTCGTAGAACCCCGGGCGGGCAGGCGGTTCGCGGCGGATCGAGTCGAGCAGCCAGCGTTCGTGATCGGGGTACCGCTCGGCGCCGACCGCGTCCAGTGCGTAGAGGACACCTGCCGCGCCGTAGCCGAAGCACGCCCCGCCGACGCGGAACTGCTCGATGTCGCCGGGGAAGAGCCGGTCGGTGCGCTCGGGGGTCGCGCTGGCGAGGATCGCCTCGGCGATCTGCTTGCGGACCAGCGCCCAGTCCGGTTTGTCCTGGTCGAGTTCGGTCGTAGCGGCCGGTGGCTCGGCGTCGCGCGGCGCGATCTCGGCGACGATCGAGTCGGCGTAGCCCTCCGGGACGTCGAAGCGTTTCTGGACGAAGTCCGCGAGTCCGCGCAGCTTCGCCGGGGCGAGTTCGAGGAGCGTCGTGAGCGGCAGGAAGATCCACAGCTTCAGGACGGCGAGCGCGTATTCGTCGACCTCGAACCCCTCCCGGTCCCGCGGGGCGCGGAAGCCGGGTGCGCCGAGCGCCGGCCGGTCGCCGCTTTCGACGTCGGCCGCCATCTCGAAGTCGATCAGCGAGATCGTGTCGTTCTCGTCGTCGTCCGTGTCGACGAGGATGTTCATCGAGTGCAGGTCGCCGAAGACGATCCGGCGGCCGTGCACCGCGGCGACCGTCTTCTCGACGCGCTCCACCAGTGCCAGCGCGCGTTCGGTGTACTCGGCGATGTCGGCTTCGGTGGTGTCCCGCCGGGTGAGCGGATAGTTGCGGGCGAGCCAGTTGCCGAGCGAGATGCCGGGCATGTACTCCATGGCGAGGAAGTGGTGCTCCCAGACGGTGAACCGGTCGTAGGCGACGGGGATGCCCTCGATGCCCTTGAGCCGGTCGAGCACCTCGTGCTCCCGGCGGAGCCGGTCGACGGCGTCGATCAGGTCGCGGTCGAGGCCGGCGAACGGCCTGGCCTCCTTCAGGACCACCCGTTCGTCGTCGGCGTTCCGGTCGGCGAGGTACACGCCGCCGCCGTTGGAGAAGTGCAGCGAGCTCTTCACCCGGTAGGGGAACCGCGCCGGGTCGCCACCCTTGCGAGCGGCGAGATGCGGGGCGAGGAACTCCGGAATCGTCACCCAGTCGGGGACGGAGAAGGTCGGCTCGCGCTTGTCCGGGACCAGCGTGCCGTCCGGCTTGCGGACCGCGAGGACCCGCTTGCCGTCTAGTTCGACCCACTGCTCGGCGAATCCACCGTAACGGACATAGAGCGGTCCGGCACCATAACGGAGATCGCTCAGAATATACGCACCGGGTTCCCCGTCCAGCTTCGCCGACAACTCGGCGAGAACGCGCTCGAGCTCGTTGTTGTCAGCCGGATAAAGACTGAGTAACTTACCACTGCCGTCACGCGGTGCGTATTTGGAATTCCTGGCCAGCAGAGTGCCACGGGAGCGCAGATGCTTGTACGACAGATTGTGCTCGACACAATGCTCGTGCACCTTCACGAGCACCTGCTCGGCATTGCTCAAACCTGCGGATACGTGGATTTTCCAGCCCTGCAAGGGAAGGTTTCGAGCAAGCGGGTGCAGCATCCGCCACACTCCGCGCACTCCGGTGCGCCAACCCGCCGCCGGAGCAGGCAACAGGGCGGCGAAATCGTCGGCGGCGTCCCCCGTTTCACGCTGTTCATCGAAGAACAGCGGATCGGCGAAGCAATACGCTTCGTATCGGACGTCCATCGAGCGCACCCTCCTTGGCACCAACCGGATGGGCCAAGTGCACCATCGCGATGTGGAATATTCCACCTGCCGGACACGCAACGGCCAATCCGCCATACCGGGGGTTCGGCTGGGCTGTTCAGGGACGTGAATTCGAAACTTACCGAATAGTAGGGGTACCCAGCGTGAGATCATCTCTGATTTCAACCACCCGGTCGGTGTGTAACAGGACCGTGTTTGCCCCGTAATCCCTGGTCCAACGGCCGGATACAATATCGTGCGACCGAATTGGCCGACCGCCAACCATGCGTGCTTCGTGATCTATTCACCCGAGGTCTGGACCACTGCGGGGACGCCGTGGCCCCCGCCACGCACCCGCCCGGTCGCCCGTCGAAGGCCCGGCACGCGGAGGTACGTTGTCGCCGTCGGAGTAACCAAGGAGGGCGCGCGTGATCACAGGCTTCGCGGTGACCGTCGCGATCTGCGCGATGCTGGTCGCGGCGTGGAGTTTCGTGCAGTCCGCGCGCAGGAAACTTCCGGACACCCCACTGCTCGTCGGCCTCGGCGTCGTCGAACTCCTTTTGGTGGCCCAGCTCGTGCTCGGTGTTGTGCTGCTGATCGGCGGCGGACGACCCGGCAGCATGGCCACCTACCTCGCCTACCTGATCGGCAGCCTGGTCGTGCTCCCGATCGGGACGTTCTGGGCGCTGGCGGAACGCACGCGATCGAGCACCGCGATCCTCGGGATCGCCTGTCTCGCCATCCCGGTGATGGTGCTCCGGCTGAATGAGGTGTGGGCAGGTGCCAGTGCCTGAGAAGACCACCACGGACGTCGTGCGGGACAAGGCGTCCGGGCCTGGCCGCATCCTGGTCGCCGTGTACGCGATCTTCGCGCTGGCGGCGACGTCACGCGCGGCGGTGCAGATCAGCACCAAGTACCACGAAGCCCCGCTGGCGTACGTGCTCTCGGCGTTCGCGGCCGTCGTCTATCTTCTGGCCACCGTCGCCCTCGCGCGCCGCGGCGCGGGCTGGTGGCGGATCGCGTTGCTCGCCTGCGGGATCGAACTGGTGGGTGTGCTTACCGTCGGCACGGTCAGCCTCTTCGACCGCGAGGCCTTCCCGCACGCGACCGTGTGGTCGCTGTACGGGCAGGGCTACCTCTTCATCCCGCTGGTGCTGCCGATGATCGGGCTGTACTGGCTGCGGCGGACGAAGCCTTAGTCCTTGGCCGGTGCGGCAGCGTGGCTTGTCGCGGTCGCGTCGGCGCGGTCCTCGTAGACCTCACTTCTCGAAGCAGCCCTTGTCGTTGACCGGGCCGAACGAGGGCAGGACGAGCCCGCACAGGTAGCCGTCGATCCAGTGCCCGTTGCCCGCGACGTTCGTGAGCACCCGGATCGCCGGCGCGAACGCGGCGATGCCCTTGGCCAGCGAGTCCTGGTTGCGTTGGAGCATCGACGTCAGCCGGTCGAGTTGTTCCAGCACCGGGCCGAGTTGCCCGTCGTTGTCGGCGATGATGCCGTCGAGGGCGGTCGCCAGCCGTTTCGAGCCGTCCAGCAGGTCCTTGATCGCCTGCTCCCGGGTGGAGATCGCACGCAGGAGCGCGTTGCCGTCCTGGATCAGGCGCTGGAACTCGGCGTCGCGGTCGACGAGGGTCTGGGAGACCTGTCGCGTGTTCGCCACCAGCGTCCGGAGTTGCCGGTCGCGGGCGGAGATGGTGCCGGAAAGCTTCGAAATCCCGTCGAGCGCGGCCCGGACGTCGGACGGCGTATCGGCGAAGGTGGCCGAAATCGTGTCGAAGCTCTTCGCGAGCTGGTCGACGTCGATGGCGTCGACGGTCTTGGACAGGTCCCGAAACGCTTCAAGCACGTCATACGGCGCGATGGTCCGCCGCAGCGGGATGGGATCGCCGGGGTCGAGGACGGCTTCGCCCCGCGGATCGAGCGCGACGTACTTCTGGCCGAGGACGTTCTTGATCCGGATGGACGCGCTCGTGGCGTCGCCGAGCCAAGCGTCCTTCACCCGGAAGGAGACGAGCACGCGATCGCCGTCGAGGTCGATCGAGGACACCTTGCCGACCTTCACTCCGGCGACCCGCACGTCGTTGTCCGCGCGCAGCCCGCCCGCGTCGGAGAATTCGGCCGAATAAGTGGTGCCGCCGCCGATCACCGGCAGGGCGTCGGCGTTGAGCGCCGCCGCCATCCCGAGCGCCATCGTGGTGAGCCCGGCGAGCGCCATTTTGACCGGATCCGCCCCGCCGAAGGACCTCATCCGCCTCACCTCGCAGCGGAAAAGCTTAGGGGGCGCCTCCCTCGGTGGCCAGGCGAAACGTTGCACCGATCGAGTGGTGCTGATTGTCCACTATGGACAGTCAGCGGTTACGCGTCGAGCCTGAGTTCATAGTGAAGCGTCCGGTGTTTCTTCAGCCGGTGCACCAGCGGAACGAGAAGGCCGTGCAGGATCCGGTGCTTCCGTGCGAGCGAGGCGGCCGCGTGCCGCGCCTCGTCGCCGTCGAGCAGGCGTACGTGCCCACGCACGGGGTCCCCGGTCGGCGCGCCGCGGAACGTCGACGGAGCGATCTCGACCCTGGGATCATTTCGCATCCGCTTGGCTTTCCACGCCGCGTCGTACGTACGGATGAACGCGTGGTCGCCTTCGACGGCGATGTTGACGGGGGTCCCGACAGCGGTCCCGTCCCGTTTGAAGGTCTTCAGCAGGATCGTCTTCTGGCCGGTGAACCTGGCGAGTGGGTTTGTCATGACCACCTGGACGAAACGGCGGCGCGGAACGTGACGGCGAGGGCGTGCCTGGCAAAACTGTTCGATGGAGTTCGTGATCCAGGCGTGCGCCCGTACGCGATCGATTCCGGTGAGGCGGTCCGGCTCTGGACGCTGTCCGCCCACCTCACCGGAATCGACGCGATCAGTTCCAGAACTTGATTTCGGGGTTGCCCGCCACCGGTCCGTCCAGCAGCGGCTGATGGCCACCGCGCAGGTACTTGTCGAAGAAGGCGGAGACGTATGCCCTGGTCAGCTCCATCCCGCGTTCACCGCCGAGCAGGCCGGGCTCGGTGACGCCGAGCTGCTCACCGAGCACGCCGACGTCGGTGAAGGACGCGTGCCCGGCGGCCGCGACGCTGATCCAGCGCTTCGGACCGGTCAGGTTCGGCCAGCTGCCGGCCCAGGTCGTGTCCGGGCCGGACGGCGTGTACTTGCTTTCGCGGCCGAGCAGCAGGAACGGCCGGTCGATCCCGGAAGCGGGAATCGGCGACCACAGCCTGCCGTCCATGTCGACGCCGGCGCGGATCCGCCGGTCGTTCACCATCGCCGTCGGCGTGCTGTAGCCGCCGATCGAATGCCCGGCCATCCCGATCCGCGTACGGTCGATCAGCCAGGACCACGGCGAAGACGGTTTGGTCAGCCTGTCGAGGACGAACGAGACGTCGGCCGAGCGGACCGGCGGGCGCAGGGTGGATTCAGACCCGCAGGCGGCGCATTCGGTGACCCGGCCGTCCGGGAAGGCGGTGCCGTGGGATTCGTAGTTGTGGCCGATCAGCGCGACGACGAAACCCTTGCTCGCCAGCTCTTCCGCCAGTCCGGTAAGTGTGGTGCGTGGTTTGCCGAAACCGGGTGAAAGTACGACCAGTGCCCGTTTTCCCGGCAGCGGCGGGGCGTCGACGCGGGCGCTGGTCCGGGTTTCGGCGACCCGCGCGGGGTCGACGTCGGGAACGCCGGTTCCGGTCAGGAGCGCCTTGGCTTCGGCCAGCGTGAGGTACGGCCGCTTCGGGCCGATCGGCAGCAGGGCCGGATAGAACATCGACACCATCAGCTCGCGCGGCCCGGTCGGCACCCAGGGATCGCGGCGCGAGTCGTCGACAAGATACAGGTCGGTGGAACCGACGGGATGCGAACCGGTCGGCGGTGGCAGCGTCAGCCGTTGAGCCGCGGAAGCCGGGCTCGCCAGTGTCATCGTGGCGGCGAGGGCGACCAGCGCGACGAGAAGCCTTCTCATGAGGATTCCCTTTCTGTCGAAGAATTTCCGCCACCAGCCTGTGGGAAAGTGCCGTATTCGCACATCGCCCGGAAAGGACGTCGCCGAGGCTGATTCCTCTATCGGAAGTAGTAGGCCGATGTCTATCGCGAGGTGGATCCGCCACCGCCTGCCCCGGGTTACGCTCAGCCGGTGCTGCCCGTACTCAGGCGTCACCCGAAAGCCGTGGACATCGGGCTGACCGTACTCATAGGACTGTCCACTGTGGTCACCGCCGACGATCCGGAAGGGTTCGAGTGGTGGCTGGCGTCGTTGGTCGCCTTGGCCTCCCTGCTGGTGCGGCACCGTAATCCCACGATCACCTTCTGCGCCGGGACGGTGGTCGCCCTCCTGCATCTGGCCATGGGCAACGATCTTCACCCGGTCGACCTCGTGGCGTTGATCGGCCTCTTCTCCGTCGCGGCCTGGGGGTCGCGACGGCTTTCGCTCGCCCTGCTGGCAGTGGGCCTTCTCGTCACCGCGATGTGGTCGTTCTACGCCTCCGAAGCGAACGGGCACTCCCCTGCTCCCGCTCCACCGCGGATCATCATCATCGATCCACTGGCACCGGCCATCGACGATGCCGACCACACCCAGGTCCAGGACTGGGCTGGTTTCCCGGGCGTGGGGTTGTCGCTGACGGTAGCCTGGCTGGCCGGGCTCAACACGCGGCAGCGCCGGATCCGGCTTTCCGTGCTGGAACAACGGGCCGCCGACCTCGAACGCGAGCGGGACACCCAGGCCGCGCTGGCCGTGGCCGCCGAACGCGGGCGGATCAGCCGCGAACTGCACGACGTCGTCGCGCACGCCCTTTCCGTGGTGGTACTGCAAGCGCAAGGGGCACAGGCGGAACTGGACCGGCGGCCCGAACGGTCGCGGGAGGCGCTGGACGCCATCGTCGACACCGGGCGGACCGCGTTGAACGAGATCCGGCGGCTGCTCGGCGCGCTCGGCCAGGACACGCCGGACTGGGAGCCCGGGCCGGGCGCGGAACGCCTGCCCCGGCTGGCCGCCGACATCCGCTCGGCAGGCACGCCGGTGGAGTTCAGCGTCGAAGGTGAACCGCGACCACTTCCGTCCACAGTGGACTTGGCGGCTTATCGGATCGTGCAGGAGGCACTGACGAACGTGCTGAAACACGCCGGTGCGGAGGCGTCGGTGACTATCGTGATGCGGTACGAGCCCGGCGCGCTGGAGATCGAGGTGACCGACGATGGTGTCGTCGCGGAACCGCCGTCCGGCACCGGGCAGGGCCTCGAAGGGATGCGAGAGCGGGTGAACGTGCTGGGTGGCACCTTCGAGGCGGGTCCTCGGCCGGAGCGCGGCTTCACCGTCCGCGCGACGCTGCCGTCATGACGATCCGGGTGGTCATCGCCGACGATCAGACGCTGGTGCGCACCGGACTGCGGATGATCCTGGACAACGCGGACGACCTCGAGGTCGTCGGCGAGGCGGGCGACGGCGCGGAAGCCGTCGGACTGGTGGCGGACCTCGACCCCGACGTCGTGCTGATGGACATCCGGATGCCGGAGATGGACGGCGTCGCGGCCACCGCCGCGATCACCGTGGCACACCGGACGCGTGTGCTGATGCTGACCACCTTCGACCTGGACGAATACGTTTACGCCGCACTCCACGCGGGGGCCAGCGGGTTCCTGCTCAAGGACGCGCTGGCACCGGATCTGCTCTCCGCCGTCCGGGTCGTCGCGGCCGGGGAAGCCACCCTCGCCCCCACGGTCACCCGCCGCCTGCTCGACCGCGTCGTCACCGGCCTGCCCGCGCCACCACCCGACGACCGGCTCGGCCTGCTCACCGGCCGCGAACGCGAGGTGCTCCAGCATCTGGCCCGCGGCCTGTCCAACGCCGAGATCGCCGAACTGCTCTATCTCTCGCCGGGGACGGTGAAGACGCACGTCGGCCGCGTCCTCACGAAACTCGGGCTTCGCGACCGCGTGCAGGCCGTCGTCTTCGCCTACGAGGCCGGGATCACCCGCTGATCGCGGCGGGCGCCCGCCAATGCTTGCCGCGGCGAGGACGCCGATGCTGCCCATGGCGCCCCGAAGCGGCCTGGTCGTCCGGGCGGCGGGCGGCGAACTCCTCCGCCGTGATGCCCATCCGCACCAGATACTTGATCTCGCCGAGCACCACCTCGGTGTCACGCAGCCTGCCTTCCTCACGGAAGCCGAGGCCGCTGTGCAGTGAGAGCGACGCCAGGTTGCCGCCGTACACGGTGACCTCGCATTTGCGGAAACCACGCTGCTCGAACATATGCGCCAGCAGCACGGTGATGGCGTCGGTGGCGTACCCGCAGCGCTGGTGACGCGGGGCGATCCCGATGCCGTAGCCGAACAGGCCGGTCGCCGGGTCGGCGCCGATGGTGCAGACCGAGCCGACCAGCATCCGGCCGCGGACCGTCTCGATACCGAAGTGGATGTCGTCGCCCGCGGACCCCGAACGATGCGAGGCCCAATGCCGGTGCCCACCGCCGATCAACGGCGTCGCCTCGCGGGCCATGTCACGATCGAAGCCCATCAGGACCTTGCGGTCCCGGAGGCCGACCTCGCGCAGCCGCACCTTCCGCCCGATTCGCCCGGGCTCCGGGTCGGAGCGGCTCACCGCGCCGAGCCGCACGGGTGCTCACGAACGATCACCAGCATCCCTTGACGATATCGGTAGCCGGGACGGCGGCTCCAGAGCGGGGGGGGGGGTGTTTTTGTGGGGGGTGTATGCAGACAAAAAAAACCGTAACCCCCCCCCCCCGGCGCGCGGCCCCGAGGGGGGC
>NZ_JBFBBY010000130.1:0-21277 GCF_040682875.1 Amycolatopsis sp. NPDC051071
CGTTGCTCCGTAAGTGTCATAAGGGGTCCCCATAGGACGAAAACCGTCCTATGGGGACCCCTTATGACGTCGCACACCTGGATCGATGGCTGGATCGATCGTGAGAGACCCAGGTCACGGAAAGACGCCTCCCGGACACGTTCAGCCATGGGAGTTGTCGGCCGGACATGGTAAACAGTGCGAGTTCGTGTGGTCCTCTCCAGCGAGGAGGTCGCCTGTGGCGGCAGAAAACGAGCAGCTCACGGTCGGTGTTGTCCGGGAGACCGGACAAGGCGAACGCCGCGTCGCGCTGGTACCGAAGCTCGTCGAGCGCGTCTCAGGACGCGGATTGCGGGTGGTGGTCGAGTCCGGTGCGGGCGCCGGCGCGCTACTCGCCGACGAGACCTTCGAGCAGGCGGGCGCGGTGATCGGCGACGCGTGGGATGCCGACATCGTGGTCAAGGTGGCGCCTCCGAGCGCGGCCGAAGTCGCGAAGCTCAAGACGGGCACGATCCTCATCGGCTTCCTGAATCCACGGGCCGATCCGGACGGGATAGCGGCGCTGGAATCGGCGGGCCTCCGTGCCTTCGCCGTCGAAGCGATCCCCCGGATCTCCCGGGCGCAGGCCATGGACGCGCTGTCGTCCCAAAGCAGTGTCGCGGGATATCGCGCGGTTCTGCTGGCCGCCCGGAAATTGACCCGCTTCTTTCCGATGCTCACCACCGCGGCGGGTACCGTGCCGCCGGCGAAGGTGCTCGTGCTCGGCGCGGGCGTCGCGGGGCTGCAGGCCTTGGCGACGGCGAAACGGCTCGGCGCGCAGACCACCGGCTACGACGTCCGGCCCGAGGTCGGCGAGCAGGTGAAATCGATCGGCGCGAAATTCCTCGACCTCGGCATCGAGGCGGTCGGCGAAGGCGGGTACGCCCGCGAGCTGACCGAAGAAGAAAAGGCCGAGCAGCAACGCAGGCTCACCGAGGCGATCACGAGGTTCGACGTCGTGATCACCACCGCGCTCGTCCCCCGCCGCAAGGCGCCGGTCCTCGTCACCGCCGACGCGGTGAAGGGGATGCCCGCCGGTGGTGTCGTGGTCGACCTCGCCGGTGAATCCGGCGGCAACTGCGAACTGACGAAACCGGGCGAGGAGATCGTCGAGTACGACGTCACCATCTGCTCGCCGCTGAACCTCGCCGCGGAGATGCCCGCGCATTCCAGCGAGCTGTACGCGCGCAACGTCACCGAACTGCTGGAACTGCTCGTCGACTCCGAAGGCAAGCTCGCACTCGACTTCTCCGACGAGATCGTCGCCGGGGCCTGCGTGGCGGGCGCGGCCCCGGTCGCCACAGAAGAAGGGGGCGAGTGATGCTCGTAGGCAGCCTGGCGATCCTCGTACTCGCCGGATTCGTGGGATTCACCGTCATTTCGAAGGTGCCCAACACCCTGCACACCCCGCTCATGTCGGGGACCAACGCCATCCACGGCATCGTCCTGCTCGGCGGGCTGATCGTGCTCGGCCTCGGGGTGGACGGCGTACTGAACAAGATCCTGCTGGTGATCGCGATCGCCTTCGGCACGATCAACGTGGTCGGCGGTTTCCTCGTCACCGACCGGATGCTTTCGATGTTCAAGGCGAAGAAGCCGGAAGACGGTGGTGACAAGTGACGACCTTCATCGCCGTCCTCTACATCATTTCCTTCGCACTGTTCATTTACGGCCTGATGGGCCTGACCGGCCCCCGCACCGCGGTACGCGGCAACTGGATCGCCGCCGTGGGGATGGGCATCGCGGTGATCGCGACGCTGCTGACCCCCGGTATGGGCAACTGGCTGCTGATCGCACTCGGCGTCGGCATCGGTGTCGCTGTCGGGGTGCCGTCCGCACGCAAGGTGAAGATGACCGCGATGCCGCAGATGGTGGCGCTGTTCAACGGCGTCGGCGGCGGGGCGGTGGCCTTGATCGCCTGGGTCGAGTTCCGCGGCACCGACGGCTACGCGCACGAGCCGTTGTACGTGGTGATCGCGTCGCTGTTCGCCGCCATCGTCGGGTCGATCTCCTTCTGGGGCTCGAACATCGCGTTCGGGAAACTGCAGGAACTCATCTCCGGCCGTCCGATCACGCTCGGCAAACTGCAGCAGCCGGTCAACGCGCTGGTGCTGATCGCCGCGATCGTCTTCGCGGTCGTCATCGGAACCGGCGGTGACGCCGAACTGCTGATGATCGGCCTGCTGGTCGCGGCGGGCGTGCTCGGCGTGGTGGTCGTGCTGCCGATCGGCGGCGCGGATATGCCGGTCGTCATCTCCCTGCTGAACGCGCTCACCGGTTTGTCGGCGGCGGCCATGGGTCTCTCACTCGACAACACCGCGTTGATCGTGGCGGGCATGATCGTCGGCGCGTCGGGTTCGATCCTGACGAATCTGATGGCGAAGGCGATGAACCGGTCGATCCCGGCCATCGTCGCCGGCGGGTTCGGCGGCGGTACGGCGGTCACGAGCGGCAAATCCGGTGAGGTCCGGCCGGTCCGCAGCACGAGCGCGTCCGACACCGCGATCCAGATGGCGTACGCGAACAAGGTCGTGGTCGTCCCCGGCTACGGCATGGCGGTCGCGCAGGCACAGCACGTCGTTCGCGAGATGGCGAAGCTGCTGGAGGCCAAGGGGATCACCGTCGAGTACGCGATCCACCCGGTCGCGGGCCGGATGCCGGGGCATATGAACGTGCTCCTCGCCGAGGCCGACGTCCCGTACGAGCAGCTCAAGGAAATGGACGAGATCAACTCCGAGTTCGCCCAGACCGACGTCGCGCTGGTGATCGGCGCGAACGACGTCACGAACCCGGCCGCGGAGACCGATCCGGGCTCGCCCATCTACGGGATGCCGATCCTCAAGGTGAACCACAGCCGGTCGGTGATCGTGCTCAAACGCTCGATGAGCTCGGGCTTCGCCGGCATCGACAACGAACTCTTCTACGATGCGAAGACCAGCATGCTCTTCGGCGACGCCAAATCGTCGGTGGGCGAGATCGTGGAGGAACTCAAAGCACTGTGACCGGCCCCTCGGAAGTCGTCGCCGCGTTCGACGACCCGGCCGACAACCTCGCGTTCGACGAAGCCCTCCTGCGTGCCGCACCGGGGGCGCCGGTCCTGTGGATCTGGCGCAACACCGCCTGTGTGGTCGTCGGCCGGGGACAGAAAATCGAACGCGAGGTCAAGGCCGACGTCTGTGCGAGTGACGGGGTTCCGGTGCTGCGCCGGGCCAGTGGCGGCGGGACGGTGTTCCACGATCCCGGCAACCTCAACATCACCCTCGTCCTGCCGGGACTCGGCCTGTCCGGGAAAAACGTCAAGCCGCTCGAAGCACTCGGAGAACTGATGACCGCGACGGTGGCCAGGCTCGGGCTGCCGTCGCGGCTCGGTGATCGGGGACTGTTCGTCGGTGACTCGAAGCTGTGCGGTTTCGCCGTGTTCCGGACAAGAACGGGCTTGCTCGCGCATTCGACCTTGCTCGTTTCGACCGCGGCCGAGCGGGTCGGCCGGTACCTCACGGCGGCCCCGCCGGATCCCCGTCCGCTCGACTCGCACCGCAGCCAGGTCGCCTCGCTCGCCGATCACGGCCTGCGGAAAGGTGTCGCCGAAGTCACGGTCGCGGTCCGCGAGGCGGCGGCCGCGCAACTGGGTGACCTGGCGACGCGGAAGCCCTCGGCGGAGGAGCGGGAATGGCATCGCTCGCTCCAGCACACGCGCTACCACTATTCGGAATGGCACTCTGGCGGGGCTCAGCGCAGGTAGGACTCGTGAGTGATTTGGGTCGTTCTAACGACCCAAATCACTCACGACACGCGAAGGGGCCCCGCTTACTTTTCCTTGGCCGAGAAGGTGACGACGGGCACCTTGCGGGCGGCCCGGGTGGTCTTCTTCGCCGGCTCAGCGGCCTTCTTCGCCGGAGTCTTGGCGGCGGCCTTCGGGGCGGCCTTGGCGGCTGTCGTCTTCGCTGCCGCGGTCTTCGGAGCGGCCTTCGCGGCCGTCGTCTTCGGTGCGGCCTTTGCCGGAGTCTTCACCGCGGCGGCGGCCTTCGCGCGACCGGCCGGAGCCTTGGCCGCGGTGGTCTTCGCGGCCGCGCCACGGGCCGACTTCGCTTTGGCCGCAGTGGCTTTCGCGGTGGTCTTCGGCTCCACCTGCGGCGTGACGGCCTTCGCGGCGGCGGTCTTGGAAGCTGCCTTGGCGGCGGCGGGCTTGCGGCCGGCCACCCCCTTCGCGGCGGGCTTGCGACCCGGCTTCGCGGCCGTCTTCGCTTCCGCCTTGGCCGCGGTCGCCGCGGTCTTCGGCGTCGACTTCGCCACCCGTGCGCCCTTGGGCCGCTCCACGACCCGCGGGCGGAGTTTCCGTCCGCCGATCCGACGGCCGTTCGCCACGAATGCACGCAGGGTTTCCCGGAGTGCCGCGGCATTGTCGGCCGAAAGGTCGATGTCGTAGGCGATCCCGTCCAAACCGAAAGCGACCGTTTCTTCGGCCGCCTCGCCGGTCAGATCGTCCAGCAAATGCACAGCAGTGTTCCTGGCCATGAAAAAACCTCCCGCGCTCGATCGTTCTACTGCGTAACCGGCACGGCGAAACCTGAACCCGCGGCTGATGACTCACGCAGCGACACGAGGATAGCGGCAGGTTGCGCGAAGCTGCGCGGTGGTGTGCGCTGAATGCATGTCAGCACAGACTTTTGACGTGATCGTGATCGGAGGCGGCCCGGTCGGCGAGGTCGCCGCCGAACGTGCCGCGCGCGGAGGGCTCCACGTCGCCCTCGTCGAACATGAACGCTTCGGCGGCGAATGTTCTTACTGGGCCTGCATTCCCAGCAAGGCGTTGCTGCGCCCGGGCCTTCTCCTCGCCGCCGCCAAACGGGTCCCTGGCGTCCCGGTCGGTGACGCCGTCGACCCGGCGAAGGTGTTCGCGCGCCGGGACTGGTTCACCGGCAAGGGAGACGACACCGGACAGGTCAAGTGGGCCGAAGGGGTCGGGATCGCCCCGATCCGCGGGCACGGCCGGATCACCGGTGAGCGGGAGGTCACGGTCGACGGGGGTGACGTGCTGACCGCGCGGCACGCGGTGATCGTCGCCACCGGCAGCGTCCCGAGGACGCCGTCGATCCCCGGACTGGACACCGTTTCCGTCTGGGGCTCGCGCGAGGCGACGTCGGCCGAAGCGGTCCCGCGCCGGCTCGGTGTCCTCGGCGGCGGTGTCGTCGGCGTCGAAATGGCGCAGGCCTACGCCACGCTCGGGGCCGAGGTCCACCTGATCATCTCGGGTGATCGCCCCTTGCCGCGACTGCCGGACTTCGTCGGCGACGCCGTCATCGCGGGGCTCCGCGAGGCCGGGGTCACCGTGCACACCGGTTCCGGCCTCGAAGCCGTGTCCGCTTTGGACGGTGATAAGGAACTGGCGTTGAAGGGCGGTGAACGGTTGGTCGTCGACGAACTGCTCGTCGCCACCGGCCGTCGCCCGGCGACCGACGGGCTCGGCGTCGAGACGCTGGGGCTCGAAGCGGGCTCGCCGCTCGCGACGGACGACAACGGCCGCGTGTCCGCTGTGGACGGTGACTGGCTGTTCGCCGTCGGGGACGTCACCGGCCGCGCGCCGCTGACCCACCAGGGCAAGTACGCCGCCCGCGCCGCCGGTGACTCGGTCGCCGCGCAGGCGGCGGGCGAACCGGTCGACTCCGCGGCGTGGAGCGCGCACAGCGCCACCGCCGACCACTCCGCCATCCCGCAGGTCGTCTTCACCGACCCGGAGGTCGCCTCGGTCGGGCTCGCCGGCGCGGAAGAGGGCAAACCACACCGCGTCGTCGACATCGACATCGCGGTCGCCGGTTCGTCACTGCACGCGGACGGCTACGCGGGCAAGGCGCGGATCGTCGTCGACACCGAACGCGGTGTCCTCGTCGGCGCGACCTTCGTCGGACAGGACGTGGCCGAACTGCTGCACGCGGCGACGATCGCGATCGTGGGGGAGGTACCACTGTCGCGGTTGTGGCACGCGGTGCCTTCGTTCCCGACGATCAGCGAGGTCTGGCTGCGCCTGCTGGAGGCAGACACGCCCTAGCCGTTGACGGGGAGTTCGAGGGCGGCCTTGGCGCCCCGGACCAGGCCGGGATCGTCCGCAGTGGACGGTCCCGGCACCCATACGGCCTGCACCAGCCGGACCGAGTTCCCGTCCTGGCCGCTCTGGTAGGCCGCCCCCTCGAATACCGGGACATCGCCCTGCCACTGGCTGGTCTCGGTGGCGATGTCGAGGATTCCGCCGCCGCCGGGATTGTCGGCGGCGGCCTTCAACGCGCTCGCCTGTTCGGCGTTCGGGAACTCCACGACGGCGATCGTCACCGCGGCGGCCCGGCCGTCGATGGTGCTGGCGAAGCTGGCCCGTTTCACCGCGGAGCAACTTGTCTGCTGAAGGATCGCCTGGACGTCGCCGTACGCGTGCGACGCGCATTTCTGGTCCGCGGCCGACGCCCTCGAAGTGAACTGGATGTTCTCCACGGCACTGCTGCTGGGCGGGGGAGAACTGGTCGCCGGGGTCGGCGGCGGCGGGGTTTGCGTCGACGCGGTGTCGTCCCCGCCGGAGGCGACGCTGATCGCCGCGACCAGAAGCACGATCAGCAGGCCGATCGCGGCGAGCGGGAGCCACTTCACCGTCTTGGACTGGTGCGGCCGCTTCGGCGCGGACTCGGCGGGAGCGGGTGCGGGAGCCGATGCCGCCGCGGCGTGAGCAGGCGGCGGGGCCTGCCGTGCCGGGGGAACGGGCTTCACCGGGGCGGCGGGCTGCTGAACGGGTGCGGTGGCTTGACCGGGCTTGGCGCGGGAAGTGGCCGGTTTCGCCGCTCTCTTCGGCTTGCCCGGATGCTGCACCGGGACCGTCGGCGCGATGGCGACGAGCGGATTCTCGCGGACGATGGTGGGCTCGTCGTCGGAGTAGGCGCTGAAACCCTCGCCGAGCAACATCTCCTCGGGCATCGGCGGTGCGTCCGGCGCCAGCGCGGTGATCAGGTCCCGCGCCTGCTGGACCGAGCGCGGCCGGGACGCGGTGGCCAGCGAGACCGTCGCGGCGAGCATCGTCGTCGCCGTCGGGTACAGCACCCGGACCGAACCGGCGAGGTCCGCGGGCGGCTGGTCGACGGTCTCCACATACGGGCCGACGGCGATGATCGTGCCGATCGGCCCGGCACCGGGGGCGACGTCCGCGATCTTGTGCGTGCACGCGGCGGACAGCGAGAGCGCGTCCGTGGCCGGGTTGATCGAGGTGTCGCCGTGGACCAGCGGCCAGCCGTCGGCCTTCCACGGCCCGCCAAGCGGGGCTTCGAGCTTCAGCGCCGGATCCGGCAGGTCCACGCCGATGACGATGAGAACGCCCTTGGGCATGACGACCACCGCCTCGACGGGTCGTCCGGCGACCGGACTGGCGCCGACCAGGGCGACCCCGCCGACGATGGTGCTGCCCCGGCCGAGTGAGGCCAGCGCGGCGCGGACGTCCTCGGCTACCCGGGACGGCTGCTGAGCGAGGCGAACGAGTCGCACCGAAACCCTCCCCATCTCGTCGGTCTCGCTGCACAAAGTAGCGCCTCCGAACGTCCATCCATGCCCCCGCCACCACCCTCAAAGGTGGTGCTTCGCGCCGCTGTATCGATTTAGAGGCAAGACACGTCGCTGGTGACAGGGGTAACCAGGAGAAACGTCATGGCCTTGAACCGCTCCTGGCGTCGACGTGCCGCGCTCGTGCACGCCGCCGACGTCGCCACCGCCGAGCGTGCCGCCCGTGCGGCCGGGCTCATGAAGATCACCTCGGTCGCGAAGATCGGCGTCGTCGCCGTCCGGGGCACCGCGGACCAGATCCGCGCGGTCCGATAGGCCGCCGGGGTCACCTACGTCGAGGGCAACGAGAAGCTCAAGGCGCACGGCAACAGCGGCACCACCGCGACGCGAAGCCTGCGGACGCAGACCACGCTGAAGGACGCCGCAGATCACCGGGATCGTCGCGCAGTTGTTCCAGGCCGCGCCGGACGCGAGCCCGGGTGACATCGAGGCCGTGATCAAGGCGACCGCGTACAAGTTCACGAGCGGCTCGCCGTACGTGGCCGCGGGGCCGTACTCGTCGAGCTTCGACAAGGGCACCGGCCTGGTGGACACCTTCGCCGCCGCGCAGTCCCTCGGGGCCCGGTAGCGGGCCGGGCGGAGTCCCAATCAGGTGCGACTTGTGGTGTTCATGTGGCCAAACAGCACGGTTGGGGTGCACAATGTGGTCACGCGTACCGGGAGGCGGCACGAGCCACCTGACCAGCACAACTCGCGAGGTCGTAGGGGAAGACGCCCCTCGTCGAGTAGCGGAGGTCAGCAGTGAGCACCCGTGGCAACACCCGTGGCGTGGTGTACGTCCACTCGTCGCCGTCTGCGGTCTGTCCGCACGTCGAGTGGGCTATTTCGGGCACCCTGGGTGCCCGTGTCGAGTTGAAGTGGACGGCTCAACCAGCCAGTCCAGGACAGCTCCGCGCCGAATGCGGTTGGCGTGCGCCTTCGGGCACCGGCGGAAAGCTGGCGTCCGCGTTGAAGGCGTGGCCGATGATCCGGTTCGAAGTCACCGAAGAGCCCAGCGCCGGGGTCGACGGAGAACGGTTTTGCTTCGCTCCAGGCCTCGGCCTGTGGCACGGCCGGACCAGCGCCAACGGCGACATCGTCGTGGGTGAGGACCAGTTGCGCGCGCTCGTGAGCAAGGTTCGCGCCGGCGAGTCGTTGGCACATAAGCTCGACGAACTCCTCGCCGCCAATTGGGACGAAGCTCTCGAGCCGTACCGGCACGCCGGTGACGGCGCTCCGGTCACCTGGCTGCACCAGGTCGGGTAGAGGGCGTGAGCACGGAAGAGGCGGGCGGCTAACCTTTCAGGGTGACCGCCCAGCCTCGCCCCTCCGTCCGTCAGCGGTGGCTGATCCCCGTCGTCGTGGTGGTGATCTCCCTGACCGTCGGCATCGGGCTGCTGGCGCGTGATCTCTATCGCCGTCCCGAGGCCCCGATCGCCGAACCGATCGTCAGCGCCGCGCCGTCGTCCGTCGCCCCGAACGAGCAGCCGGGCCCTCCCGTCGTCGAGATCACGCCGGACGTCTTCGCGCATCCGCAGTACCAGAACGTGCGGCAGGTCCTGCAGGGGTACTTCGACTCCATCAACGACCGCGACTATCCGAAGTGGACATCGGTGGTCAGCAGGGAACGCGCCAAGACGAAGACGGCGACGGAGTGGAAGAAGGACTATCAGTCCACACGGGACGGCAGCATTCTCGTCTACCGCATCGAGCCGGGCGCGCCAAGTTCACTTCGGGTGCTCGTCGCGTTCACCAGCACCCAGGACGTCGACGACGCGCCCGTGTACCTGCCAGAGGCCTGCATCCGCTGGCGGCTGGTGCTGCCGCTGCGGCTGGAAAGCGGTTCGTGGCGGGTCGACACCACCGACGGCGGCACCAATCCCGAGCACGAACGGTGCTGACCCCTACTTCCGCTGGAGTGACATGGTCCCTCAGGCTGACGCACGAGGGACCAAGGTCGGAATAGAGTCTGCCGCATGGCAATTGATCAGCCGGCCTTGCTGACCGACGCCTCGAGGGGGCTCTCCAGTGAAGAGGTCGCCCAGCGTGTCGCCGCGGGCCAGGCCAACGCGGTCTCGACGAAGACCAGCCGGACCACCGGCGAGATCATCCGCGCGAACGTGTTCACCAGGATCAACGCGATCTACGGCGTGCTGTTCGTCCTCATCCTGTCGACGGGGTATTTCATCGACGGGTTGTTCGGCGGCCTGATCATCGTCAACAGCGCGGTCGGCATCATCCAAGAACTCCGGGCGAAACGGACGCTGGAACGGCTCGCGATCGTCGGGCAGGCGAAGCCGACCGTCCGCCGGGACGGGCAGAGCGCCGAGATCGCGCCGGAAGACGTCGTACTCGGCGACCTCGTCGAACTGGGGCCCGGCGACAAGATCGTCGTCGACGGCCCCGCGCTGACGGCCGAAGCGCTGGAAGTCGACGAGTCGCTGCTGACCGGGGAATCCGATCCGGTGGTCAAGCAGCCCGGCGACAAGGTGCTTTCCGGCAGCTTCGTGGTCGCGGGCAGCGGCACCTACCGCGCGGACATCATCGGCGACCATTCCTACGCCGCGAAACTGGCCGCGGAGGCCAGCAAGTTCACCCTGGTGAAGTCGGAACTGCGCCAGGGCATCGACAAGATCCTCAAGTTCATCACCTACCTGCTCGTCCCGGCGGGCGCGCTGACCATTTACAACCAGCTCGCGGGCGACCAGGCGTGGCCGGACGCGCTGCGTGGCATGGTCGCGGCACTCGTGCCGATGGTGCCGGAAGGCCTGGTGCTGATGACCAGCGTCGCGCTGGCCGTCGGCGTCATCCGGCTTGGCAAGCGGCAGTGCCTGGTACAGGAACTCCCGGCGATCGAGGGCCTCGCCCGCGTCGACGTGGTGTGCGCGGACAAGACGGGGACGCTCACCGAGAACGCGATGAGGCTTGCCGAAGTCCGGGAAATCACCGCGGGCCACCCCGTGAGCGACGTACTGGCCGCACTCGCCGCCGCCGACCCCCGGCCGAACGCGAGCCTGCAGGCGATCGCGGAGGAACACCAGGCCGATCCCGGCTGGACGATCTCCACGACGATGCCGTTCTCTTCGGCACGTAAATGGAGTGGCGCGTCGTTCACCGGCAACGGCGACTGGGTGCTCGGTGCGGCCGACGTCCTCCTGCCCGAAGGCGAGCACCGGGCGGAGGCCGAGAAGATCGGCTCGCGCGGACTGCGTGTCCTGCTGCTGGGCAGGGCCGAGCGGGCCGTCGACGCGGCCGAGGGACCCGGCGACATCGAACCGGTGGCGCTGGTGGTGCTGGAACAGAAGGTCCGCCCGGACGCGAAGGCCACTTTGGACTTCTTCGCGCACCAGGACGTCGCGGTCAAGGTCATCTCCGGCGACAACGCCATCTCCGTCGGCGCCGTCGCGGGCACCCTCGACCTGCCGGGCGCGGACAAACCCGTCGACGCGCGGAAACTGCCGGAAGACGCCGAAAAACTGGCCGAGACCGTGGAGGAACGCGCCGTCTTCGGCCGCGTGACGCCACTGCAGAAACGCGCGATGGTGGGGGCCCTGCAGTCGAAGGGGCATACGGTCGCGATGACCGGCGACGGCGTCAACGACGTCCTCGCATTGAAGGACGCGGACATCGGTGTCGCCATGGGTGCCGGCAGCCCGGCCACCCGCGCGGTGGCGCAGATCGTGCTGCTGGACGACAAATTCGCCACCCTGCCGCACGTCGTCGCCGAGGGACGGCGGGTGATCGGCAACATCGAGCGCGTCTCGAACCTGTTCCTCACCAAGACGGTCTACTCGGTGCTGCTGGCGCTGATGGTCGGCATCGCGCAAGTGCCGTTCCCGTTCCTGCCACGGCACATCACGATCACCGCGTGGTTCACCATCGGCCTGCCGGCGTTCGTACTCTCGCTGGCACCGAACAACGAACGCGCCCGCAGCGGCTTCGTCGGCCGGGTGATGCGGATGGCCGTCCCCGCCGGCCTCGTGATCGCCGCGGCGACGTTCGTCAGCTACCTGCTGGTGTACAAGGGATCCGGACAGACCGAAGTGGACAAGATCCAGGCAGGCACGACCGCGCTGATCACGTTGATCACGATCGCGCTATGGGTGCTCGGGATCGTCGCGCGGCCGTACAAGTGGTGGAAGATCGGCCTGATCGGCGGGATGGTCTTCCTGACGCTCGCGTTGTTCCTGATCCCGTTCACGCAGAAGTTCTTCGCGCTGGACCCGAGCGTGAGCGCGTACACGCTTTCGGCGTTCGCGTGCGCCGGGGTGGGGATCGTGCTGGTCGAGGCGGCCTGGTGGATCGGGCGGCATCTGGTGAAACGCTCCGAAGCCTGACCGGTACCGCACCGGTTCTCGGCCCCGAGGATGCAATGAACGGCCCGTTACTTGCAAAATTCGCAAGTAACGGGCCGTTCATTGCACGGGGGCGGCGGTTCGGGCGAGAGCGGGTGTGTTGCCCTCGATGCTGGACCGCATTCGGTGACTGTGTGGATCATGGCGCGTTAGATGATTCGAAATCGACACAGTCCCGCACGACAGTCCCTGTCATGGGGGTGAGTGACTCGCGTGTTCGGGAACGTCACTCGCGTGCCTGGATGCCGCACTCAGGTGTGCGGGGTCTGAGCACGCGAGTTCCGGCTTTGAGCACGCGAGTGCGGTACCGCGCCGCCCGGACACCATCTCGCCCGAAGGTGCCACATTCGCCGTACCCCTCAAGAGAACCGAATCGCCACTCACGACCTCCTTGCCCACGTCTCCGGCGTGAAGTACATGAAGGCCCCCTTCCTTGCGCCAGGCGCAAGGAAGGGGGCCTTCATGTACTACTGAAGCCAACGAGGGCGTTCCGGCGCGGGCAAGCCCCAGCGACCCCGAAACCCGGCCCCAGCCACCCCGAAACGTCATGAGGGGTCCCCATAGGACGAAATCTGTCCTATGGGGACCCCTCATGACACCAAGCGGGCCGAAACCCCCGCGACCGTCAGGAAGCAGGCGTGAACAGCAGTGCGGTGTTGTGCCCGCCGAAGCCGAACGAGTTGCTGATCGCCGCGCCCAGTTCGACCTTGCGGGCCTCACCGGCCACGACGTCGAGCTGCACCTTCGGGTCCAGGTCCTCGAGGTTCAGGGTCGCCGGGACGAGGCCGTGGTAGATCGCCAGAATGGTGGCGATGCCCTCGACCGCGCCCGCGCCGCCGACCAGGTGGCCGAGCGCGCCCTTGGGGGCGGTCACCACGGTGTGGTCGCCGACGGCGTTGCGGATCGCCGCGGCCTCGCCGACGTCGCCGACGACCGTCGAGGTCGCGTGCGCGTTGACGTGGCCGATGTCGGCCGGGGAGACCCCGGCCATCTTCATCGCCGCGCGCATGGCGGCGATCTGGCCGATGCCTTCGGGGTGGTTACCCGTGATGTGGTACGCGTCCGAGGTGATCCCGAACCCGCTCAGCCGCGCGTAGATCCGCGCGTTGCGGGCCCTGGCGCGGTCGGCCCGCTCCAGGATCACGACGCCGGAGCCTTCACCGAGCACGAAACCGTCGCGGTTCGCGTCGAACGGCCTCGATGCCTTCGCGGGCTCGTCGTTGCGGGTGGACACCGTCCTCGCCTGGGCGAACCCGGCGAGGGTGATCGGGTGGATGCACGCCTCGGCGCCACCGGCGACCACGACGTCCGCCCGCCCGGACCGGATCATCTCGTAACCGGCGGCGATGCCTTCCGCGCCCGAAGCGCACGCCGAAGCGGGCGAGTGCACGCCGGCGCGGGCCTTCAGGTCGATGCCGACGTGCGCGGCCGGGCCGTTCGGCATCAGCATCGGCACGGTCAGCGGGGACACCTTGCGGAGGCCGTACTTGTGCAGAAGGTCGTTCTGCGAGATCAGGGTGACCGGACCGCCGACACCGGTGCCGATGGTCACCCCCAGGCGCTCGGGGTCTACATCCTGATGCTCATCGGTCGGCTGCTCGAAGCCCGCGTCCGCCCAAGCCTGACGCGCGGCGATGATCGCCACCTGCTCGCACCGGTCCAGGCGGCGTGCCTGGACCCGAGGGAGGACCTCGGACGGGTCCACGGCGAGCGTGGCACCGATCTTCACCGGCAGGTCGAGTTCCTCGACCCAGTCGGCTTCGAGACGGCGGATGCCGCTTTCACCGGCGAGCAGGCCGTCCCAAGTGGACGTGACGTCCCCGCCGAGCGGAGTGGTGGCACCCAGCCCGGTGATCACGACGTCGATGTTGCTCATTGGAGTCTCCCCAAGGTCGGCGCCATCAAGTACTGGTGACTTACTTGGAGTTGGCGGACACGTAGTTCACCGCGTCGCCAACGGTCTTCAGGTTCGCCAGCTCGTCGTCCGGGATCTTGACGCCGAACTTGTCCTCGGCCTGAACAGCGATCTCCACCATGGACAGCGAGTCGATGTCGAGGTCGTCCACGAAGGACTTCTCGGCGGTCACGTCGTCCTGCGCCACACCGGCGACCTCTTCGACGATCTCGGCGAGGCCGGCGAGGATCTCTGCGTTGTCTGCCACTGGTTGTTCCCTTCTCGGTGATGCTTTCGGCTGCCCCGCGGACACGGTGCCCGCAGGGGAAGTATTCATCACGGGCAGATGAAGGCCTGGCCCGCGTAGGAGAGTCCGGCACCGAAGCCGACGGCGAGCACGATGTCGCCCTGCTTCACGGTTCCCGCCTTGCGCATATGGTCGAGCGCGAGGGGGATGGACGCGGACGAGGTGTTGCCCGAGTACTTGATGTCGTCGGCCACGACCATGTCCTCGCGGGCGCCCTTGGCACGCAGCTTCTTGGCGATGGCTTCGACGATGCGCAGGTTGGCCTGGTGCGGGATCAGCACGTCCACATCGGACGGTTCGAGCCCGGCGACCTCCAGTGCCCGCAGCGCGATCGGCGCGATCTGCGTGGTCGCCCACCGGAAGACCGACTGGCCCTCCTGATAGATCCACTTCTGGTCGCGCATGTAGATGAGGTCGACATGTTCACCGGCGCTGCCCCAGGCGACCGGGCCGATCTGTGCCGAGTCGGCCGGGCCGACCACCGCCGCGCCCGCGCCGTCGGCGAAGATGATCGCGTTCGCGCGGTCGACCGGGTCGATGTGGTCGGTGAGTTTTTCGGCGCCGATGACGAGTGCCTTCTTCGAGCTGCCCGCCCGGATCAGGTCCGAGGCGACGCCGAGGCCGTAGCAGAATCCGGCGCAGGCGGCGTTGAGGTCGAACGCCGCCGGGTGCACGATGCCGATCCGGTCGGCCACCTGCGCGGCCGCGTTCGGGATCTGCGTGGGCATCGTGCAGTTCGGCAGGATGACCGTGTCTACTTCGGACGGATCCACGCCGGCGTCGGCGAGCGCCGCGGTGCCCGCCTTGACCGCCATGTCGACCAGCGACTCGTCCTTCTCGGCGAATCGGCGCTCGACGATGCCGACCCGCTCGCGGATCCACTGGTCGTTGGTGTCCATGATCTGCGAGAGATCGTCGTTGGTCACGATCTTCGCGGGCTGGAAGCTCCCGACACCGAGGATGCGGGTGCCGGCGGGGCCCTGCGTCTGCCGCAAAGTGGATCGGTCGGTCACGAAGCGTCCTCCTGCTCCTGAAGCTTCGCCAGCTCGGCGGGCGTCTTCAGCGCGATGGTCGTGGTCACGGTTCCCTTGAGCTGCCGCTTGACCAGGCCGGTCAGCGTGCCCGCCGGCGGCAGTTCGAGCGTCGTGGTGACGCCCGAGGAGACCAGCCCGTCCATGGTCAGGTCCCAGCGCACCGGGCTGGTGACCTGGGCGACCAGCCGGTCGAGGTACTCGGGCCCGCTGGTGACGACCTGGCCGTCGGCGTTCGACAGCAGCGGACGCGTCGGGTCCGCCGGGGTGATCTTCGCAGCGTGGGCTCCGAGCGCTTCCCGCGCGGGTGCCATGTACGCCGTGTGGAACGCGCCCGCGACCTTGAGGGCCCGGACCTTGGTGCCTTCGAGCGGCTCGGCCACGATCTTCGCGATCGCGTCGGCGGCACCGGAGGCGACGATCTGCCCGGCGCCGTTGCGGTTCGCGGCGGTGAGGCCGTGGCCTTCGAGCCAGGCGACGATCTGCTCGGGGTCGCCCAGCATGACCGCGGCCATGCTCGTGGGTTCCAGCGCGCAGGCCTTGGCCATCTCCGCGCCGCGGATCGCGGCCAGCGCGACGGCGTCCTCGGGGCTCAGCACCCCGGCGATGGCGGCGGCGGCCAGCTCGCCGACGGAATGCCCGGCGACCGGCGCGTCCTCGGCGACCGGCGCCTCGCGCCGCAGGTGCTCGAACGCCAGCAGCGACAGCGCCACGATCAGCGGCTGGGTGATCGCGGTGTCCTGGATCTCTTCGGCGTCCGCTTCGGTGCCGAGACGGACGAGATCGAGCCCGGCCCGCTCGGACCAGCCTTCGACGCGCGCGCGGGCGCCGTCGAGTTCGAGCCAAGGGGAGAGCATGCCTGGGGCTTGGGAACCCTGACCGGGGGCGAGGACTGCTGCTGTCACCCCTCAAGGGAACACTCTCGGCCACCATGGTCGTGATGCCGACGCTCACCAAGTCCTGCCGACGTAATTGTCGGAACCCTACAAAAGTGCCATCCTGATCTCCGCGCTTAACCCAAAAGCCTTGTCGGGTTCAACCAGGTTTCCCTATGAACTCCATCACTGCGCTGAGTTACCAACCGGTTTACCAGAGACCGCGGGCGCGGGCCAGCCGCCCGACCGTCAGCGCCACCTTCAGCACCCACGCGTCGCGCGATTCGGCGGCGTGGCGGCCGGTGAGTTCGGCGGCCTTCCGGAGCCGGTACCGGACGGTGTTCGGATGCACGAACAGCGTCCGCGCACAGGTCTCCAGTACGCCGCCGCTGTCGAGGTAGGTCTCCACCGTCCGCAGCAGCGAGGGGCCCGCTTCCTCCAGCGGCCGGGCGATTTGCTCGATGAGCAGCCGTTCGGCCTCGGGATCGCCGGACAACGCGCGTTCGGGCAGCAGCTCGATCGACCGGGCGGGCCGCGGGGCGCCCGGCCAGCCGACGACGGCGCGCAGGCCGGAGAGCGCCTCTGTCGCGCTGTGGTGGGCCTCGGCGAGTGTGGGCATCGTCGGTCCCGCGACGACCGGGCCCTCCGCGAACGCGACGGACAGTTTGGTGAGAATTTCGCGGTCCTTCGCGGTCCCGTCGGTCGGCCCGGCGACGACCACGACCAGGCGGGATCCCTGAACCGAAAGCAGTACCGGGCGCCCGACCCGCGCCGCGCGGCTGCGGACCTCGAACACGACCGTCGGCGGGTCTTCCGAGGACGGCGTGCCGACCAGCGCGGTGGCGGGCGCGGCCGGATCCCAGCCGAGCGCGGCCGCACGGGAGAGGATGGCCTCCTCGGCGTCCCCGCGGACGATGCCGTCGACGACCAGTGCTTCCAGCCTCGCGTCCCAGGCACCGCGTGCTTCGGCGGCGGCCGCGTAGGAGTTGGCGGCGGCGAACGCGATCTCCCTGCCGTAGCGCAGGATCCCCTCGATCAGCGCGGCCCGCTCGCCCTCGTTCGCGGCGAAGTCCGGCAGCTGCTCCTCGAACACCTCGATCGCCAGCCGCACCATCCCGACCGCTTGGCGCAGGCTCACCCAGCGCGAAAGTTCGGCGGGCGCCTCGCGGAAGGCCTCGGTGGTGAGCGAGAGCGCCTCCTTCGAATCGCGGAGCCAGTCGACGAAGCCGGCGGCACCCGCCTGGGTGATCAGCAGGACACTCGCGCGCTGGTCGGCAGGAAGGCGGGCGAACCAGCTCAGCCGCTCCTCCATCACCGCGATGCTCGCGCTCGCGAGGCGGCCGGAGGCGTGCTCGAGCCGCCGGAGGGTTTTGGCGGACAGCCCGTGGTGCTTGGGCACACGCCGTCCGGAAGTCGCATCAGCCATGGTGCGCCGATCCTAGGCCGTGTCCTGGTCCGGTCGGCCGACGACGCCGTCGTCCTGCGGTCCTTCGGCGCTCGTGTCCAAAGTGGACAGACGTCGCGCGGTTCATGGCGGTGAATTGTGAAAGGTGTTCGCATAAAACTCGAGGCCGCCCGGCGCTTGCGTTTTACGCCGCGCCGAGCGGCCTCGTCTCCCCGGTCCCCACCGGTAGAACAAGTATGGGACTTGTGGATCTTTTCCCGCTAGCTCACTCACTCGATCGTGGGTCGCCGAGTTGCCGGCGAGGGGTCCGTGATCAACGATCCCTCGCAAGCCGCGCCGGGTTCGGGCGGTAGCGCGGAGGAGGGAGTTGGCCGTGGGCGAGCAGCTGAAAGACGGTCTGGGACAAGCATGGAACCTTGTCGCCACTTTCGTGCCGAAGCTGGTGGGATTCCTCATCATCCTGCTCATCGGCTGGTTGATCGCGAAGGCTGTGTCAAAGGCATTGGGACTGGTTCTGTCGAAGATCGGTTTCGGCAAGCTCATCGAGAAGACCGGACTCACCGGAACGCTGAAACAAGCGAATGTGGACGCGGGCGGGATCGTCGTCAAACTCGTCTACTACTTCATTCTCCTGATCGCGTTACAACTCGCGTTCGGCGTATTCGGTGAGAGCAATCCGGTCAGCGCGTTGCTCAATGAGATCATCGCGTTCCTGCCGCGGATCCTGGTGGCGATGGTGCTGGTGATCGTCGCGGCCGCCATCGCGAAAGTCGTCCGCGACCTGGTGCACAGCGCGCTGTCGGCCCGCCCGGCCGGACGGCTGCTCGGCACCGTCGCCTACTGGCTGATCATGGCGTTCGGCATCATCGCCGCGCTCGGCCAGGTGAACATCGCGACGGCGGTGACGGGGCCGGTCCTGATCGCCGTGCTCGCCACCATCGGCGGCGTGATCGTGGTCGGCTTCGGCGGCGGCCTGATCAAGCCGGCGCAGGACCGCTGGCAGGGCTGGCTGGCCACCCTGCAGGGCCAGCTTGAGTCCCGAAATGACAAACAAGAGGTCCGTTCGGAGCTGCCGACTTCGCCCATGGGCATCGGTCGCGTAGATTCCTGAGCATCCCGCGGGCCCGGTGATCGAGGAAGGCACCGGGCCCGCGTGGAGCTGAAGGGGCTCATCGCCGCGTTTATCCAGGTCGAGCGCGCAGCGCCTCCGTTGAGGGTGGCGGCGGGGGCATGGATGGAGCGGTGAGGAGCCCCTTCATCACGTCTCGGCTACTCCGCCTCAGCGGCTCTCAAGCCGTTCCCCTGTTCCACAGCTCACACTCACTAGGGAATGGCGTCACCGCGGAGCATGTTGGAGCGGTAGACGGAGAGGGGTGCGGACGTGGACTTCCTGTTGCACAACGGTGTCACGGTGCTCGGCCAGTGGATCTCCTTCGCCGAGCTGGCGGGGCAGATCTTCGCGCTGGCCGTGGTCTTCCTGGCACAACGCCGCACGCTGTGGACCTGGCCGGTCCAGGTCGGCGCCACCGTGCTGCTGTTCTCCGTCTACCTCTCCGCGCATCTCGGCGGGCTCGCCACCAGGCAGGTCGCGATCCTCGCCATCTCGATCTACGGCTGGTGGGCCTGGTCCCGGCGCAGCGATCCGGTCTACGGCGTCGTCGTCCGCAAGGGCCGTCTCTCCGAACGCCTGGCGATGCTGGGCGCGTTCGCGATCGGCACCACCGCGATGGCACTGGTCCTCGACGCGCTGAACGCCTCGTGGGCGCCATGGCCGGACGCCGCGATCTTCGTCGGCACGCTGGTCGCCTTCGCCGCCCAAGGCGCGGGTCTCGTCGAGTTCTGGCTGGTGTGGCTGGTCGTTGACGCGATCGGCGTACCGCTGCAGCTGTCTTCGGGCCTGTACTTCTCGGCGGCGGTCTACATTGTGTTCGCCGGACTGGTCGTACACGGCTGGTGGAGCTGGAACCGGACCGCGAAGCAGGTCCAGAGCGCTCCCGCGGCCGGGGTCACGGCAGCATCCAGCTGAGCACCGGGCTCGCCTGGCCGGCCACGATCAAGCACATCACCAGCAGCAGGCCGAGACTCCACGGCAGCACCTTGCGCAGCAGCCTGCCTTCCTCGCCGGGCAGGTTCGCCGCGACACAGGCGATCGTGAGGTTCTGCGGCGAGATCATCTTCCCGAGCACGCCGCCCGAGCTGTTGGCGGCGGCGAGCAGGTCCGGTGGCAGGCCGGTCTGATGCGCGGCGGTGACCTGCAGCGCACCGAACAGCGCGTTGGCCGAGGTATCGGATCCGGACACGGCGACGCCGAACCAGCCGAGTACAGGGGACAGGAACGCCAGCCCGGCGCCCGCCGCGGCGATGAACGTGCCGATGGTCGCGGTCTGCCCGGACAAATTCATTACGTAGGCCAGCGCCAGGACGCCCGCCACGGTCAGGATGGCGAAGCGCAGTTCCTTCGCCGTCGCCAGCCATTCGGCGGCCGCGTCGCTCGCGGCGACCCTGAGCGCGAGCACGGTGAGCACGCCCGCGATCAGCACCAGCGTGCCGCCGGTGTTCAGGAACGGCAGCGAGAAGGTGTTGCCGGAGACGGGCTTCCCGCTCGGGCTCGCCACGTCCAGCCCCGGCCAGCGGAACTTCCAGGTGGCCGCGTCGAGCAGCTTCTTCACCGGCGGAAGCTGGGCGATAGAGAAGATCACGATGATCAGCACGTACGGCAGATAGGCGAGAAGAACATCGCGGCGCGCGTCGGGTTTGTCGAGTGTTGCCGTCTGGGTGCCGGTGAGGACCTGAGCGCGTACCTCGGCGTCGGCCGGTTTGCGGGAAGCGGGAAGGGCCACCAGCGCGGCCGCACCCGCCAGTGCGGCGCCGATGTCGGCCAGCTGCGCGGAAACGTGGTTCGAGGCGAGGAATTGGACGACGCCGAACGCGACACCGCAGGTGAGCGCGGGGATCCACGTTTCCTTCAGTCCGCGTTTGCCGTCGACGATGATCACCAGCAGGAGCGGGACGAACAGGGCGAGCAGCGGCGTTTGCCGTCCGACGATCGACGAAACCTGCTCCAGCGGCAGGCCGGTGACCTGGGCCAGGGTGACGACCGGGGTGCCCATCGCGCCGAACGCGACCGGGGCGGTGTTCGCCACCAGCGCCACCACCGCGGCCTTGACCGGGGTGAAACCGAGCGCCACCAGCATGATCGCGCTGATCGCCACCGGTGCGCCGAAGCCTGCCAGCGCCTCCATCAGCGCGCCGAAACAGAACGCGATGATGAGCGCCTGGATCCGCGGATCGTCCGAGACGCGGCCGAACGAGCGGCGCAGGATGTCGAAATGCCCGGTGCGCACGGTGATCCGGTAAATCCACAGCGCGTTGACGACGATCCACATGATCGGGAATAGGCCGAACGCCGCGCCGGAGAAGGCGCCCGAGATCGCCTGGCCGACCGGCATGCCGAAGGCCACGATCCCGACGACGAGGGCGACCGCGAGGCCGATCAGGGCGGCGAGATGCGCTTTCAGCCGGATGGCGCCGAGCAGGACCAGAACGGTGGCGAGGGGGAGCACCGCGACAAGGGCGGACAGGCCGAGCGAGCCGAGCGGGGAGAGTTCTTGCCCGAACATGCGAACCCCGTTTCCACGATGCGAAAACGACTTTTCACGCCGTGTCGGAGATCTTCCTCACAAACCTTGTGTCTCGTCAACAAGGTGAAGGCAAAACCCGCAATTCGTCAACTACGCGGGACCCGGATGGTCTCCCCGGTGAGATGCGCGCCACCCGCCAACAAGCCGACACCTGAGGAGCGGGACACCTGCCGATCCTGGCT
>NZ_JBFBBY010000131.1:0-21195 GCF_040682875.1 Amycolatopsis sp. NPDC051071
CCTTGCGCTAGGCGCAAGGAAGGGGGCCTTCATGTACTTCAGGCGACCAGACCAGAGCGGGCGCCGGAACGCAGGGGTCCGGAGGGGGCTAGCCCCGCCCACGACCATCCTGCCCAGGGCGCCGCCGCCGCAGGTATCGCTCGAACTCGGCCGCGATCTTGTCCCCGCTCACGTCGTCCAGCGTGAACTCGGTTTCCGCGTCACCGCGCTCCTCGAGTCCCCGGACGTACTCGGTGATCTCTTCGTCCTCCTCGGCCATCTCGGTGACCGTCCGCTGCCACTCCTCGGCCTGCTCGGGCAGGGCGCCGAGGGGGATCTCGACGTCGAGGACGTCTTCGAGCTTGTGCAGCAGCGCGAGGGTGGCCTTGGGCGACGGCGGATGCGACACGTAATGCGGCACGGCCGCCCAGATCGACACCGCCGGGACGCCGGCTTGCACGCAGTAGTCCTGCAAGACGCCCACTATTCCGGTCGGGCCTTGGTAGTTGTTCAGTTCCAGGCCGAACTGCGACGCGGTGTCCTTGTCGTACGCCGTCCCGGTGACCGGGACGGGCCGCGTGTGCGCGGTGTCGGCCAGCAGGGCGCCCAGTGTGACGACGGTGGCGACGTCCAGCTGCTGGATGTGCTCCAGCAGTTCGGCGCAGAAGGCGCGCCAGCGCATATTCGGTTCGGGACCCTGTACCAGCACGACATCCCGGTTGAGGCCTTCCGGGCGGCAGACGGACAGGTGCGTGGTCGGCCAGTCGACCCTTCGGGTGACGCCGTCCACCATGCGTACGGTCGGTCTGCTCACCTGGAAGTCGTAGTACTCGTCCGGACTCAGCTCGGCCAGCGGTGTCGCATCCCAGTTGAGCTGGAGATGCTCGACGGCCCGGCTGGCCGCGTCACCTGCGTCGTTCCAGCCTTCGAAGGCCACCACCATCAGCGGTTTGGTGTCATCCGGGCGGTCGCGGCCGGGCCGCTGGGTCTCGTCGACGGGCTCACTCACCGGACCAGCCTACGACCAGGCGGCCCTGCGCTGTTGGGCATGTCCGATCGGCTTTCGTCACGCTTGCTCTACACGCTGTAGTCACGCGGCCCGGCTCCGGCGGATTCCGCTGGCCAACGGGCTGTGACGAGACCCTCGGCTTCACCCGTCCGGACGCCGTCGAACTCGGCTACCGTGAAGCTGTACTTCGACACCTGACCGCGAAGGGGGAGCCGTGAGCGCACCGTCCACACTGGACGGACTCGCCGCCGTGCTGTGGGATATGGACGGCACGCTGGTCGACTCGGAGAAGCTGTGGGACGTCGCACTCTACGAGGCCGTCGAAACCCTCGGCGGCACGCTGACCGAGGAGCAGCGCCTCAGCCTTGTCGGGTCCAATATGGACGACACGGCCGCGTTCCTCCTGGAAGTGTGCGCCAAGCCCGTCACTCCTGAATCGGTCGCGGAGATGGGGGACTGGATCCGCAAGCGCACGGCCAACCTCTTCGACGACGCGCTCCCGTGGCGTCCCGGCGCCCAGGAGTTGCTGGAGCTGCTGCGTGCCGAGGGCGTGCCGATGGCGCTGGTCACCTCCACCGAGCGGTCGCTGACCGAACTCGCGCTCAACACCATCGGCCGCGAGTACTTCGCCGCCACCGTCTGCGGTGACGAGGTCGATGGTCTGAACAAGCCGGATGCGAAGCCGTACCGGCTGGCGGCGGAGTTGCTGGGAGTCCCCGCTTCCCGGTGCGTGGCGATCGAGGATTCCCCGCCGGGCGCGGCTTCCGCGGCCGCGGCGGGTTGCACGGTGCTGGTGATCCCGAACGACGTCGAGGTCCAGCCGGGGGAGCGACGGGTGTTCCGCTCGTCGCTGGCCGGGCTCGACGTGCCGGGGCTGACCGCGCTCCTGCCCTGACCGCCATGTCGCGTTTCCGCTAGACCCCGGCCTCGCGCTCGGTGATGCTGGCTGGGTGCATGAGGATTTCGAGCGTTGCGTCCGTGCGGTCCAGGCGAAGGACGACCGTTTCGACGGCTGGTTCTTCACCGCCGTCACGACGACGCGGATCTACTGCCGGGCCAGCTGCCCGGTCGTCCCGCCCAAACCGGAGAACATGACGTTCTATCCGAGTGCGGCGGCCGCCCAGGAGGCCGGTTTCCGTGCCTGCAAACGGTGCCGCCCGGACGCGAGCCCCGGTTCACCGCAGTGGAACGAACGGGCGGATCTGGTGGCAAGGGCGATGCGGCTGATCGCCGACGGCGTCGTCGACACCGGCGGGGTGAGCGGCCTGGCGGCGCGGCTCGGCTACAGCGTCCGCCAGGTCGAACGGCATGTCCGCGCCGAACTCGGCGCGGGTCCGCTCAGCCTCGCCAGGGCACAGCGCGCGCAGACGGCGCGCCTGCTGATCGAGACGACCGGCCTGTCGATGATCGACGTGGCGCTGGCCGCCGGATTCGGCAGCGTCCGGACCTTCAATGACACCGTCCGCGAGGTCTTCGCGCTGTCCCCGACCGAGCTACGGGCCCGCGTCCGCACCACCCCGGCCGCCGCGCCAGGGACGCTGTCGCTGCGCCTGCCGTACCGGAAACCGCTGTTTCCGGACAACCTGTTCGGGCACCTCGTCGCCACCGGCGTCCCCGGTGTCGAGGAGTGGCGCGACGGCGCCTACCGCCGCACGCTGCGGCTCCCGCACGGCCCCGCCGTCGTCGCGCTCAAACCCGAAGAAGGTTTCATCGGCTGCCGGCTCACGCTCTCGGATCTGCGGGACCTCTCGACCGCGATCAGCCGCTGCCGCCGCCTGCTCGACCTCGACGCCGACCCGGTCGCCGTCGACGATCTGCTGGCCACGGATCCGATGCTCGCGCCGATGGTGGCCGCCGCACCCGGCCGCCGTGTTCCCCGGACCGTCGACGGCGACGAATTCGCCGTCCGCGCGGTGCTGGGGCAGCAGGTGTCGACCGCTGCCGCCCGCACCCACGCGGCCAGGCTGGTCGTCGCGCACGGCGACCCGGTCGATGATCCGGAAGGCGGACTTACGCATGTCTTCCCGGACGCGGAGGCGCTCGCGGAACTCGACCCGGAAAGCCTCGCGATGCCACAGAGCCGCAAGCGGACGCTGCTCGGGCTCATCGCCGAACTGACCGGCGGCGACCTCGACCTCGGGGCCGGCAGTGATTGGCTGCGTGCCCGCGAGCGGCTGAACGCGCTTCCCGGTTTCGGGCCGTGGACCGTCGAGAGCATCGCGATGCGCTCACTTGGTGACCCGGATGCGTTCCTACCGACCGATCTCGGCGTCAAGATCGCCGCGAAGGAGTACGGGCTGAGCCCGTCCGCGCTGATCGAACAAGGCGAACGCTGGCGCCCGTGGCGGGCGTACGCCGTCCAACACCTCTGGGCGACCGGGGACCACCCGATCAACAAACTGCCCGCCGCCTGAGTCTTCGAGGAGCACCATGCGCACGCACACCGTCATCGACAGCCCGTACGGCACGCTGACCCTGGTCGCGGACGGCGAGCGCCTCTGCGGCCTGTACATGGTCCAGCAGCGACACCGCCCGGGCGAGCAGACCTTCGGCCACCCGGACCCGGGCGCGGCGATCTTCGTGGAGACCGAGAAGCAGCTGAAGGAGTACTTCGCCGGTCAGCGCAAGGACTTCGATCTCCCGCTGAGCTTCGGTGGCACCGAGTTCCAGCGGATGGTCTGGGAAGGCCTCTGCGAGATCCCGTATGGCGAGACGGTCTCCTACGGTCGGCTCGCCGACCGGCTCGGACGGCCGACGGCCTCGCGGGCGGTCGGTCTCGCCAACGGGAAGAACCCGATGGGCATCATCGTGCCTTGCCATCGCGTCGTCGGCTCGAACGGCGATCTCACCGGCTACGGCGGTGGTATCGAACGGAAGCGGCAGCTGCTCGACTTCGAGCGGGAGGGCGCCACCCTGTTCTGACGTGTGACGCCGGTGTCACCACAGCGGCCCGGGGCAGCGCGGTCGCGGCGCGGATGGAAGGATCTCCAGACTGTGAAGACCTTCGATGAGCTGTTCGCCGAGCTTGCCGACCGCGCGGTCACGCGCCCGGACGGTTCCGGCACCGTCGCCGCGCTGGACGCGGGAACGCACGCGCAGGGCAAGAAGGTGCTCGAAGAAGCGGGCGAGGTGTGGATCGCCGCCGAGCACGAATCCGACGACAGGCTCGCGGAGGAGATTTCACAGCTGCTGTACCGGGTGCAGGTGCTCATGCTCGGCCGTGGACTGTCGACAGAGGACGTGTACCGGTACCTGTGACGCGTTCGCGTCCGGAGAACCAAGGAGAAGCAATGCTGCGTGTAGCCGTGCCGAACAAGGGAGCCCTCGCCGCCGCCGCGTCGGAGATGCTCGGCGAGGCCGGCTACCGCAAGCGACATGAGGCTCGCGATCTGACCGTGCTCGACACGGTCAACGAGGTCGAGTTCTTCTTCCTGCGTCCCAAGGACATCGCGATCTACGTCGGGTCCGGCGAACTGGACCTCGGCATCACCGGACGCGACCTCGCGCTCGATTCCGGGGCCCCGGTCGAGGAGATCCTCGGTCTCGGTTTCGGCGGTTCCACCTTCCGGTACGCCGCACCGGGGGGCCGGGACTGGAAAGCCGAAGACCTGCAGGGCAAGCGGCTCGCGACGTCGTACCCGCGGCTGGTCAGGGAGAACCTGAAGCAGCACGGGGTCGAGGCCGAGGTCATCCGCTTGGACGGCGCCGTCGAGATCTCGATCCAGCTCGGCGTGGCCGACGCCATCGCGGACGTCGTCGAATCCGGCCGTTCGCTGCGCCAGCACAACCTTGTGGCGTTCGGTGACCCGATTTGCGTGTCCGAAGCGGTGCTGCTGCAGCGGTCCGGTTCGGAGCACACCCGACCCAAGGACCAGCTGAAGGCGCGGCTGCAGGGCGTCGTGTTCGCCCAGCACTACATGATGCTGGACTACGACTGCCCGCGCACGCTGCTGGAGGCGGCCATCGCGATCACGCCGGGCCTCGAATCGCCAACTGTCGCGCCGCTCGCGCACGAGGACTGGGTGGCGGTGCGGGCGATGGTGCCGCGCAAGGAGGTCAACCGGATCATGGACGAACTGGCCGAGACCGGCGCGAAGGCCGTTTTGGCTTCGGACATCCGGGCCTGCCGGCTGTAGCTCCAGATGCCATGAACGGCCCGTTGCTCGCGCATTTCGCAAGTAACGGGCCGTTCATGGCACGCGCTACCGGGGCCGGTTCGGCTTCTTCGGCATGAGGTCGTAGAGCTTCTTGCGCACGCCGTTGTCGTTGGCGCTGCGTGCCATGGACACCTCGCTGATGAAGTCCTCGAAGACGAAATCCTCGTCCGCGGGCACGATCGCCGGTGCCGGGTGGTTCGTCAGATATCCGTCCAGCGTCCCCGCGATCTCCCGGAACGACAGCGCCTGCAGGGTTTCCGGCGCGTACGTCGTCACCGGGACGCCGTGCGCGGCGGCTTCGTTCATCACCACGCCCAGCGGGACATGCGAAAGCATCGGGATCCCGAACGTGTACAGCTCCTGCAGTGCCGCCGCCGCGTAGTGCGAGATCGGGCGGCGGTAGAGCCCCGGTACGAGACCGTAGTAGGCGATCGGCGGACGGCCGACGGTCTGTTCGACGTAACGCACCTGGTCCGAAAGCAGGCGCAGGGCCCGGATGCTCGTCCGGTCCGGCTGCACCGGCACGAGGATTCCGTGCGACGCGGCGAGCGCGTTGTTGGTCAGGACGTCGAGGGCGGGCGGGCAGTCGATGATGACGTGGTCGTAGTTCGCGAACTGGATGACCCTGGCCAGCTGCCAGCCCGGCACGCGGAACTGGTCCAGTCGCCGGATCAAGTCGAACATGCCCGGAGACGTCGGGATCACGTCGAACGCGCCACCCCGGCCGAGGTTGCTGCGCGGATGCCGCACGGCCAGTTCCCCGATCGGGCCCTTCCACACCTTGGTCAGGGCTTTCGCCAGGCTGGGCTGATGCGGGGGCACCTCGTCCAAACCGAGGAGCTCGGTGGTCGCGTGCCCCTGTGGGTCGAGGTCGATCAGCAGCACCCGGCGGCCGCGTTCGGCCAATGCGGCCGCCGCGCCCACGCTGAGTGAGGTCTTGCCGACCCCGCCTTTCTGGTTGACCACCGAGGTGATCTGCATGCCGAAGCGCTCCCTGCGTCTGTTGTTCCGGGAAGGCTATTGGAAACACGCCGAGAATGCGCGTCTATCAGCCAGCCTGTCGCGGCCGCACCAGCAGAGCCTGCGCTCCCGAGGCGATCGGACCGGACGCGTCGTGCAGGGTGGTCGTCGCCGTGCCGATGCCGTTCGGGCCGACCAGGGTGGCCGCGTCGACGCCGATCCAGTCGCTCAGCGGCGGCCGCCGGAGGTGCACTGTCAGCTCCGAATTGATGAACCACCACTCGCGCGGGTCGAGGAAGTTCGAGATCCCGTTGCCGGAGTCCGCCAGTACGAAGAGCCGTTGCAACGCGCTCGGCTTCTCGCCGTCGACGAGGGCGACACGCTGACGTCCCCAGACCTTCGAGGGACCGGGTTCGTCCAGCGCGCCCTCGATCCGCCGCCATTCGACGGCGTCCACGTACCCGCCGTGCCAGCTTTCCGGCCAGCTCGACGTCGGCAGGCCGTCCGGCGAGGGCAGGGCGGGACCTTCGGGGGTCGCCACCGAAGTGGTGTCCGAAGTCGCGATCCGCCACGCGGACGCCCTCGCCACGACACGCTCGCCGTGCGCGAGCTCGGCCTGCAGCCACTCGACCGACCGGCCAGGCCGTTCCACCCACGCCCGTACCGAGAGTTCCTTCAGCGGAGCGGGGCCGAGGATCTCGATCGTCACCCGCGCGAGCTGGCTCGCGTGCGGCGCGTCGACCTCTTCGAGCACGCGGACCAGCAACGCCGACGGCGGCCCGAAATGCTGGGCGTCCGGAGTCCAAGGACCCGCGGTGTGTTCGGTCGGAACGAACTTGCCGTCACCTGACGGGACGTAAAAGGCTTCTGTCACACCGCACACTCTAATCCGCACGGTCCAAAACGGACTCTTCACCGGGGTCCGGCTCCGGCCAGCCGGGGTAGGGCGGGGGAGTCCCGCCGTACTGCGGGCAGAGCGCCTGGTGGTCGCACCACGCGCACAGTTTGCTCGGATTGGGCCGGAAATCGCCGGTCTTGCCCGCCTTGAGAATCGCTTGCCAGATGGCCTCCAGTGTGCGCTCGAACCGGATCAGCTCGCCCTCGTCGGGTGTGTACGCCAATGACTGGCCATCGGTGAGGTACATCAGTTTCAGCTGGCGCGGCACCACACCGCGCAGCCGCCACAGGACCACGGCGTAGAACTTCATCTGGAACATCGCCTTGGCCTCGCCGATCTCGCGTGGCGCGGCACCGGTCTTGTAGTCGACGACGCGGATCTCACCGGTCGGCGCGACGTCCAGCCTGTCGACGTAACCCCGCAGCAGCACGCCGGAGCCCAGTTCGATCTCGACGTGCAGTTCACACGCCTCGGGTTCCAGACGGCGCGGGTCTTCCAGTCCGAAGTAGGTGTCGACGAGTTGCTCGGCCGAAGAGAGCCACGAGGTGACGGCCTCGGGATCGTCCTGATCGAACAGCTCGATCCATTCCGGCCGCTCCCCGGACAGCACCTCCCACGCCGGCGCGAGCAGTTCCTTGGCCTGCGGGGGCGTGCGATCAGCCTGCGGAAGGGAGAACAGGCGCTCCAGCACGGAGTGCACCAGCGTGCCGCGCAGCTGGGCCTTGGTCGGGATCTCGGGCAGTCTGTCGACCGCGCGGAAGCGGTAAAGCAGCGGGCACTGCTTGAAGTCGCTGGCACGCGACGGGGACAGGGCCGGCCGACGGCGCGGGACTGGGGCGCCGGGCGGCGGATCGGCGGTGACCGTGTCGGTGTCGGGCATGCAGGGAGGGTAGCGCCGGGTACCGACAGTTCTGGGACCGCGACGCACCGGAGTGGCATGACCGACACCACTCGGACGGGAAGGGCGGGTTACCGGCACCCCACACCTGGGCATCTACGCTCTGACACATGGCGGTGACGGGTGGGCAGAGCCCGCCTCGACGAGGCGTGGCACCGGAGGGTGGGCTCCTGCTGTTCCGCGTCTCCGGGATCCCCGTTCTGCTGGCCCCGTCCTGGTGGATCGGCTCGCTGATCATCGTCGTGCTCTACACCCCGCTGGTCGGACGGCTCCTGCCCGGCGCGAGCACGGTGACCTCGTGGCTGCTGGCCGCCGCGTTCGCGGTACTGCTGGGGCTTTCGGTGCTGGCGCACGAGCTCGGGCACTGCCTGGTGGCGTTACGCCTTGGCATCCCGGTCCGGCGGCTGCGCCTGTTCCTCCTCGGTGGCCTTTCCGAGGTCGCCAGGCAGCCACGGCAGCCTCGGCAGGAAGGGCTCGTCGCCGCGGCGGGGCCGGTGGTTTCGTTGATGCTCGGCGTTTTCTGCGGGCTGCTCATGTTCGCCGTCCCGTCGGACGGCGCGGTGTGGCTGCTCATCGCCGAATGCGCCGTCGCGAACTTCGCCGTCGGGATCTTCAACCTCCTGCCCGGACTCCCGCTCGACGGCGGCAGGCTGGTGCGTGCCGGGGTCTGGGCGGTCACCGGACGCCGGGAGAAGGGCACGCGCGCCGCCGTCGTGGGTGGCGGCGTCGTCGCGGCCGGACTGGTCATCTGGGCCCTGTGGGGATTGGCCGCCGGCAGCGAGGACCGCTGGTTGCGGCTGGGTGTTTGCGTCGTGACAGCGTGGTTCGTGATTCTCGGCGCGCGAAGCGAACTCGCCGCCGAAACGCGCCGTGGCTGGCCTGAAGGCGTCGAGCTGAGCGAGCTCGTCCGGCCGGTTCTCCAGCTCCCCGCGGAAAGCCCCGTCTCGGACGCGCTGGCCGCTTCGGCTGGCCGCGGAGTGGTACTGGTGCGTGCCGACGGCGTGGCGGCCGGGCTGCTCGACGAGACCGCCGCCGCGCAACTGGCCGGGACGTCGCCGCACGCGCCCGCGGAGATGGCCGCGGAGCCGATCCGCGCCGACACCGTGCTGCTCTCCTCCGAGTCCGGCGAGGAGATCGCCGAGCGGGTCCGGGAAACCGCCGCGTGGCAGTTCCTGGTCGTGGACGACGAAGGCAGGCCCGCCGGGGTACTCCGGCGCGAAGACCTGCGCGCCGCGATGACCCGCAGCCGACCCCCGGCGTAGCGCGGTACGGCCACCTGCGAGGATCGGGCGTCCCGTCCGAGGCATTCTTTCCCGCCGAGGACGCATGGGCTCAGTGTGTTCGCGCGTATGGAGGTTCAGTGTCGGTCCGTGGGCCGTTTCGTATTGGTGACCGGGTTCAGCTGACCGACTCCAAAGGGCGGCACTACACCATGGTGCTCGCCGAGGGACAGGAGTATCACACCCATCGCGGCGCGCTGGCGCACGACGACGTGATCGGGTCGCAGGAGGGTTCGGTCGTCACTTCGGCGGGCGGCAGCCACTATCTGGCGCTGCGCCCGCTGCTGCCGGACTACGTGCTGTCGATGCCGCGCGGTGCGCAGGTGATCTACCCGAAGGACGCCGCGCAGATCGTCATGTGGGGCGACATCTACCCGGGGGCGCGGGTGCTCGAAGCGGGTGCCGGTTCCGGGGCGCTGACCTGCTCGCTGCTGCGGGCCGTCGGCTCGGAAGGCACCGTGCGGTCCTACGAGATCCGGGACGACCACGCCGAGCACGCCGAGCGGAACGTCGAGAAGTTCTTCGGCGGCAAGCCGGACAACTGGTCGCTGACGGTCGCGGATCTGTCGACGCACACCGGCGAGGTCGACCGCGTGGTGCTCGACATGCTGGCGCCGTGGGACCAGCTCGAGAATGTCGCCGCGCATCTGGTGCCAGGCGGCGTCCTCACCGTCTATGTGGCGACGGTCACACAGCTTTCGCGGATCACCGAAGCCTTGCGGGATCAGCAGTGCTGGACCGAGCCGGAGTCATTCGAGACCCTCATGCGGCCCTGGCACGTCGTGAGTCTCGCCGTGCGGCCGGATCACCGGATGGTCGCGCACACCGCCTTCCTTCTGACGGCGCGCCGTCTTGCCGACGGGACGGTTTCGCCGCGAGTGCACCGCCGTTCCGGAAAAGGATAAAACGGGCAAAGTGTCATGAGGGGTCCCCATCAGACGAAATTCGTCCTATGGGGACCCCTCATGACACGCCCGGGCTCACATCACGGAACGCACCATTTTCCGTCACGTTTCTTGAGCGGGAACGGGGTGTCCTTCTGCCCGCCCGCGCCCTCGACGTGAACGGTGACCGTGGCCGTGTCGCCGCCGACCGACGGCGGGTCCGGGACGGTCGCGGTCACCTTGCCCGCGGCCTCCCATTTCCGTTTCAGCGCGGCCAGATCGGCCGACGACTGCTGGACGCAGGTGAGCTTGCCGAACGCCGTCGCGTCGTGGTTCACGATGGCGGCGGCGATGGCCTTGCCGACGACCTCGACCGCGGCGACGTCCGGATCCACCGGAACCGGACGGGAGGAACTCGGCCACAGCGGGGGTGCGGTGGTGCCCGGCGCGGCCGGGTCGGAGCCGGAGGGGGCCACCAGCAACAGCCCCACCACAACACCCACCACGACCGCGCCGCAGCCTGCCAGTACGGCGATCAGCCTGCTGGACACGGGTTCCGTGTCAGCCCTTGCCGCCGGTGAAGCACCAGAGGTCGGATTCCTTCTTGAAGTTCAGGTTGCCCGCGTCGGTCTTGCTGCCCTGGGTGACCTTCGCCGGCTGCTTCGCGGTGTCCCCGGTGACCTGCAGATCCCCGGTCGCCTCCATCTTGATGTCCTTGGCGATGGGGACCTCGTCCTTGGTGTTCACGCTGCGGCAGGCCGACTGCGCGACCGTCTTGCCGTCGCCGGCGTTGTAAGCGGCGATGACGGCCCGCGCCAATTCCTGAGGAGTGGCCTTGCCAAGCGGGGCCGGGCCGGAGCCCTTACTCGCCGAGGTGCTTGGCGAGCTGGACTTGCTCCTGGTCGAGGACGTGGACGACTTGGGCGCCGACGAAGAAGCGGAGCCGGTCGGAGCCGCGCTGCTGGAACTGGCAGGCGGTGCGGCGGTCTTGTCGTCGTCGCCGGAGTTCAGCGCGATGATGAGACCGGTGGCACCACCGATCAGCACGACGGCGCCGACCACGATGCCGATGATCAGGCCCGTCTTCTTTTTCTTCGGCGGCTCACCGTAGCCGCCTTCCTGCGGGTAGGCGTTGTAGCCGCCCTGCTGCTGGCCGTACGGATCCGGCTGGCCGAACTGCTGCGTGCCGCCGGGATATCCCTGCTGGGGCTGGGGGCCGCTCTGCGGATGTCCGCCCTGCTGGCCGTAGGGGTCCTGGCCGTACTGGCCAGGCTGCTGGCCGTACTGGCCGCCACCGGGGTAGCCCTGCTGCGGCTGGGGGCCGCTCTGCGGGTACCCGCCCTGCTGGCCGTACGGGTCCTGCCCGTAGCCGCCGGGCTGCTGCGGCGGGTAAGTCATGACTGGTGCCCCCTAGCTGTTCTGCGGAAATGCTCAATATGAGCTGCCGGACGGACTCCCCGGCGAACGTCGCCCGATGCTAGCCATCGAGCCGGATCGCCGCTCGATTAGGGCCGAACTGATACCGGGAACCCGTTTGCACCCGGTCGGCGCCGGGTATTCCTTCGCAGGTCAGGACAGGTGGACGGAATGTGACCAGTCGAGTGCCGGACCCGGCACCGGGATGGCCCCTTGCGCGGCGGGAACGTACGTGCTGTCAGGTCATCCGGAACGCGACGCGCCGATCTTGTGATGCGGAAAGGCCTTTTCTTGTCGGTGATCGCCGGTACCGTGGAATGAAAAGCACTCCGAGGAGGTGCCCAATGCATCATGACCTTCCCGGAGGTCGGCGCGAGGAGGCCGACCCTTCAGAAACGACCGGAGCTGGAACCACGTCCGAAGAGCAGGCACGACAGATTCGCTTCCTCGACGAGGAAGTGGCCCTGCTGCGACGGAAGCTCACCGATTCGCCACGCCAGAACCGAGTGCTGGAGCAGCGGCTCGCCGAGGCGTCGGAACGCGTGAGCCAACTCACCGAACGCAACACGAAGCTGGTCGAGACGCTCCGAGAGGCGCGTGGCCAGTTGTTGGCGTTGCGAGAGGAGGTCGACAGGCTGGCCCAACCTCCGAGCGGTTACGGCGTGTTCGTGACCGCTTACGAGGACAACACGGTGGACGTGTTCACCGCGGGCCGCAAAATGCGGGTATCGGTCTCACCCGCGGTCGAAGTCTCGTCCCTGCAGCGCGGACAGGCGTTGCGGCTCAACGAGGCACTGACCGTTGTCGAAGGCGGTGACTTCGAGAAGATCGGCGAGGTCTGCGCGCTGCGCGAGGTGCTGGCCCCGGACGTCGAGGGCGGCAGCCCCCGTGCGCTCGTGGTCGGTCACGCGGACGAGGAGCGGGTCGTCCTGCTCTCCGACCCGCTGGCCGAACAGCCCCTCAAACCGGGCGATTCCCTGCTGGTCGACTCGAAAGCCGGCTACGCCTACGAGCGCGTGCCGAAGGCGGAGGTCGAGGATCTCGTGCTGGAGGAGGTGCCCGACGTCCAATACGAGGACATCGGTGGCCTCACCCGGCAGATCGAGCAGATCCGCGACGCCGTCGAGCTTCCGTTCCTGCACGCGGATCTCTACCAGGAGTACCAGTTGCGCCCGCCAAAGGGCGTGCTGCTCTACGGGCCTCCTGGCTGCGGTAAGACCCTCATCGCCAAGGCAGTGGCCAACTCGCTCGCCAAGAAGGTCGCGGCAGCCCGCGGCGACAAGGCGGACGGGAAGTCCTACTTCCTGAACATCAAGGGTCCGGAGCTGTTGAACAAGTTCGTCGGGGAGACCGAGCGGCATATCCGCCTGATCTTCCAGCGGGCCAGGGAAAAGGCCTCCGAAGGCACCCCGGTGATCGTGTTCTTCGACGAGATGGACTCGATCTTCCGCACCCGCGGTTCGGGCGTGTCCTCCGACGTGGAGACCACGATCGTCCCGCAGTTGCTCTCAGAGATCGACGGTGTCGAGGGCCTGGAGAACGTCATCGTCATCGGCGCCTCCAACCGTGAAGACATGATCGACCCGGCGATCCTGCGGCCGGGCCGGCTCGACGTCAAGATCAAGATCGAGCGTCCGGACGCCGAAGGCGCGAAGGACATCTTCTCCAAGTACTTGTCCGACGGACTGCCGATCCACGCCGACGATCTCGAAGAGTTCGGCGGGGACCGCAGGGCGACGTTCGACGCGATGATCCAGCACACGGTCGAGCGGATGTACGAGGAGACGGACGAGAACCGGTTCCTCGAGGTCACCTACGCCAACGGTGACAAGGAAGTCCTGTACTTCCGTGACTTCAACTCGGGCGCGATGATTCAGAACATCGTGGACCGGGCGAAGAAGTCGGCCATCAAGTCGGTGCTGGAGACCAAGCAGCCCGGCCTGCGCGTGCAGCATCTGCTGGACGCGATCGTCGACGAGTTCGCGGAGAACGAGGACCTGCCCAACACCACCAACCCGGACGACTGGGCCCGGATCTCCGGCAAGAAGGGCGAGCGGATCGTCTACATCCGCACGCTCGTCACCGGCAAGAACCAGGATTCGGGGCGGGCGATAGACACCGCCACGAACACCGGTCAGTACCTGTAGAGCGAGCCGAAGGGCCTTTCACCGCATGCCATGCGGTGAAAGGCCCCTTCGTCGTGTCTCAGGAGGGGACGGTGTCCTTCAGTCCCTGGACCGGAGCGGGCTTCTTGCGCGGGTCCAGGCGACCGTGCGCGGCCAAGATCCCCAATACGACGAGCAGCGCGCCGACGGGCTGGTTCCACGCCAGTGGTTCGTCGAGGACCAGGACGCCGAGCAGCACACCGACGACGGGTGTGAGGTAGGTCACCGCCGACGCGTTCGAAGCGCCCCACGCGGCGATGATCGCGGCGTTCCAGGCGTAGGCGAGACCGGTGCCCAGTGTCCCGAGAGCGATCATGCTGAGGACGATCGGCGTGTCCAGGCGCACCGGCGACGTCGCGATGAACGGCGCGAGCAGCAGCATCACCATGGCTCCGCAGCAGACCTGCCCGAGCGCGATGGTCGGCGCGTCGAGGTTCCGCCAGGAGATGAACCGCCGGACGTAGACGAACGAGATCCCGTAACAAGTCGTCGCGCCGAGGCACGCCAGCTGCGCGGTCAGTTCGTGGGAGACGTCGACCCCCTGCCAGACCCCGACGATGGTGAGCACGCCGAGAAAACCGAGGATCAGTCCGGTCGTCCGGGCCTTCGTGAACCGTTCGGACGGCAGGGCCGCGGCCGCGATGAGCATGGTGATCAGGGGAGTCGTCGCGTTGAAAATGCTGGCGAGACCGGAGGAGATGTACTGCTCGGCCCACGAGAACAGCAGGAACGGGATCACGCACAGCAGTACCGACACGACGGCGAGATGGCCCCAGAGCGCCGGATCGCGGGGGAGTGGCTTGCGCCGCCAGGCGGCGATGACGATCAACGCCACCGCGCCGAGGCAGATCCGGGCGAGCGCGACCTGTGCGGGCGAAAGCCCGGTCAGGCCGACTTTGATGAACAGAAAACTAGCGCCCCACACGATCGCGAGTGCCGCGAACCGGATGGCGATCCCAAAACGTCCCACTTGTCCTTCTCTCGAGTCCCACACTCTCCCGAGGGTCAGTCAAACGGGAATCCACTGTGTACTCCAGCGGTTTTCCGACGATGTGTCCGACACCTCCAGTACGGGCGGCGCACGGGGAGCGAAACGCCGGTGTGACGGTCACGGCAGGCGAGCGTATAACGCCCTATACTGTGGTGTTGTGAGCGAATCCTCCGGGCGTCCGCGTGCGCCGATCACCGAAGCCGATGTCCTGGCCTGGCTGGAAACGACGGCCGCTGCCGTCCAGGCGGGGGAAGTGAGCGCCCCCGAACTCATCGAGTTGCTGGGGGAGTTGCGGCGTGCTTCCGCGGCCTGTGCCGACGCGTCCGACTGGGCGCTGCTCGCCGCGAGGGAAGAGGGGGCGAGTCTCCGCCAGATCGCGCCGGTCTTCGGCAAAGGTTACGTTCGGGCACCGGCGGCCCGCCTCGAAAAGCTCCATCGGCAGGCGCAGAACTCGAGCCAATGGCTCGCGATCCTCCGTCACAAGCTTGTATAACGACCTATACGGCGAGGCTGAAAGGAGAAGCATGCGGTGACAAATTCGGAAATCCGCACGGATGAGCGGATCGCCGTCGGCCTCGCGGCACTCGGAAGGCCTGCGTACATCAACCTCGGCCGGGTGGACGCACTGCCGCCTGGACGCGACTTCGAGGCGATGCGCGCGGCGACCTACGACGTGCTGGACGACGCGTACCGTGCCGGTGTCCGCTGGATCGACGTCGCCCGATCGTATGGTTCCTCGGAAGAGTTCCTCGCCGGCTGGCTCGCCGACCGAGCCCATCCGGACGTGACGGTGTCGAGCAAATGGGGCTATCGCTACGTCGGGGAGTGGAAACTTGACGCCGAGGTGCACGAGGTCAAGGAGCACACCGCCGCGCGGTTCGCCGAGCAGTGGGCGGAAACCGTTGGCCTGCTGGGAAAAGCGGTCTCGCTCTACCAGGTCCACTCGCTCACCGTGGACAGTCCGTTGTTCACCGACGAACGGCTCATCGAAGCACTGGCAGGCCTCGCCGCCGAAGGTGTACCGGTGGGATTTTCGACGTCAGGGCCCGCTCAGGCCGACGCCATCCGCCGGGCGTTCGCCCTCGAAGTGGCCGGGACGCCGGTCTTCAGTGCCGTGCAGTCGACGTGGAACCTGCTCGAACCCTCAGCAGGCCCGGCGCTCGCGGAGGCGCACGCGGCCGGGAAACGCGTGCTGGTCAAGGAAACGGTCGCGAATGGGCGCCTGGTGGTCGAGCCGCCCGCCGCGCTCGCGCGGATCGCGCGGGAACACGAGGTGGGCCCGGACGCGGTCGCGATCGCGGCGGTACTGGCGCGGGACTGGCGGCCGGTTGCCGTCATCGGCCCGTCGAGTACCGGGCAGCTGGCGGAGAATCTCCTTGCCACCAAGGCGAAGCTGACCGGTGACGAACTCGGCGAGCTGGCCGCGCTCGCCGAAGAACCGGTCGCCTACTGGCGGCACAGGTCCTGCCTCGGCTGGCACTGACAGGCTGGACTAGTCTCGCGGCAAACATCGGGGCGGGACACCGGGGAGGCTTGAGGGTGCGTCATCGGCAGGTGCTCGCGGTGGCGACGGTCGCGCTGTTCGGTTTGTCCGGCTGTGCGGACCGGCCCAACGACCTCGACACCTATTACGACGACCCGGCGCCGACGCCCACAGCCGAGCCCGTCCAGCCTTCGGTGAAGCCGCAAGCCGCGCCGGTGCCGCCGCCGACGTCGACCTCCGCACCGGTCTCCGCCGCCGTTTCCTCGGCGTTGCTGACCGACGAGGACGTCGCCGAGGAAGAAGTCGTCTCGGGCGAGAGCAAGGTGTCCGGCTGCCTGACCGGCCTCACCCGTGGCACGAGCCGTTCGGCGACCTGGTCGTACCCGAGTGGTTCGACACTGGAGCACCAGGTCACCGAGTACACCGACCGCGACGCGGCGGATGTCGTCGCCCAGGCCGACTGTGCGGGCAAGAATCTCACGCTGGCGAAGCAGTCCGGCATCGAAACGCAGCGCGCGTGGTGCGAAGGCACGACGTGCACGGTGCTGCTCGCCAAGGGAACGCTCGTTTCCGCGCTCAGCGTCACCGCCGGGACCGCGGCGCGGGCGACCGACGCGGCGAAGCGGCTGCTGCCGGTCGTGGCGCAGCGCCTGCGTTCGGCTTGACCGGCCCCGTCGTGAGTGGCAAGTCGTGTTCCATTGAGGGGTAAGTCAACCGTGTTGTGGTGCCTGGGCCCGCTGTGACCGCAGGGTTCGCGAGATCCGCCTCTGAGCACGCGAGTTCCGTCTTTAAGCACGAGAGATCCGTCTTTAAGCACGCGAGTGCGCTGCCCGCGTTCGGCTCAACGGGCGGTTTCCCGTCGGAACCACTCCAGCGCACCGAGACGTCCGTCCGGAACGAACGGGCTCTCCGGATCGTCGAGCCACGAACGCAGGTCCTCCAACGTCATCCACCGACCTTCGACCACTTCGGACGGCTGATGGACGAAAGGTCCGTCCCATCGCGCCTCGAAGGCGAAGTTGTGGCAGCGGATCGTGCCCACGTCATAGACATGGGTGAAAAGCGGCCGCAGTTCCACTCCGTGAACACCCAGTTCTTCACTCAGTTCGCGGCGCGCGCAGTCTTCCGGGGTCTCGCCCGCCGCGACCACGCCGCCCGCCCAGCAGTCCCATGTGGAGGGATAGACGTCCTTCGTGGGGGTGCGCAGGTGCACGTAGACGGAGTTTCCGTCACCCGAACGGACCAAGACCACGCCCGCGGCGTGCCATAGTCCCTCGGCGCGGACCCTGGCGCGCGTACCCGCCCCGACGACGCTCCCGCCGAGGTCATAGAGCGCAACGAGTTCGTCACTGCCTGACATGGGGGGCATCGTCGCACGCCCCCGACCCCGTAGGGTGGTGGGTATGCGGCGGATCATGGGAACCGAAGTCGAGTACGGCATCGCGGTGCCGGGCGACGCGACGGCGAACCCGGTACTCACCTCGACCCAGGTCGTGCTCGCTTACGCGGCCGCGGCGGACATCCCGCGAGCCAGGCGGGCACGGTGGGACTACGAGGTGGAGTCGCCCCTGCGCGACGCGCGCGGGTTCGACCTGACGGGGCCGAGTGGCCCTGGGCACGACCCGGACGTCGAGGACCTCGGCGCGGCGAACGTGATCCTGACCAACGGTGCGCGGCTGTACGTCGACCACGCGCATCCGGAGTACTCGGCGCCCGAGGTGACGAACGCGCGCGACGCGGTCATCTGGGACAAGGCGGGCGAGCGGGTGATGGAGGAGGCGGCGCGCAAGGCCGCCACCGTCCCCGGTCAGCCGCCGTTGCAGCTCTACAAGAACAACGTCGACGGCAAGGGCGCGAGCTACGGCACGCACGAGAACTACCTGATGCAGCGGTCGACACCGTTCACCGCGGTGATCGCCGGGCTGACGCCGTTCTTCGCGTCGCGGCAGGTGATGACCGGATCGGGCCGGGTCGGCGTCGGTCAGCAGAGTGAGGAAGCGGGCTTCCAGCTCTCGCAGCGCTCGGACTACATCGAGGTCGAGGTCGGCCTGGAGACCACGCTCAAACGCGGGATCATCAACACCCGCGACGAGCCGCACGCCGACGCGGACAAGTACCGGCGGCTGCACGTCATCATCGGTGACGCGAACCTGGCCGAGTACTCGACGTACCTCAAGGTCGGGACGACGGCGCTGGTGCTGGACCTGATCGAGGCGGGTATCCGGTTCGACGAGCTGAAGCTGGACGAGCCGGTGCGGGCGGTGCACCAGATCAGCCACGACCCGACGCTGAAGGCGCAAGTGTCGCTGGCGAACGGGCGGAAGTACACCGGGCTGGACCTGCAGTTCGCCTACCACGAGATCGCGTCGGCGAATCTGGAGCGCATCGGCGCGGACGAGGCTTCCAAGGAGGTCCTGCGGGTCTGGGGCGAGATCCTGGACGCGCTGGCGCGGGACCCCCAGGAATGCGCGGACAGGCTGGACTGGCCGGCGAAGCTGCGGTTGCTCGAGGGCTACCGCGCGCGCGACCAGCTGTCCTGGGGTGCGCCGCGGCTGCGGCTGGTCGACCTGCAGTACTCGGATGTCCGGTTGGACAAGGGCCTGTACAACAGGCTCGTCACCAGGGGCTCGATGAAGCGCCTGGTGACCGAGGAGGAGGTGCTGGAGGCGGTCACGACGCCGCCTTCGGACACCAGGGCCTATTTCCGGGGCCGGACGTTGGAGAAGTACGCGAGCTCCATCGCCGCGGCGTCGTGGGATTCGGTCATCTTCGACGTCGGCAGGGAATCGCTGGTGCGGATCCCGACGTTGGAGCCGTTGCGGGGCACGAAGGCCCACGTGGGGAAGTTGCTGGACGACTCCGCGACAGCCGAGGAGCTGGTGGAAGCCCTCACCGGTTCGGACTAGCGGGAATTCCTTTCCTCAGGGTTAAGCGATCACGGATCCCACGGAATGTCGGGACCGCTGGGTAGGCTAGGAACATCAGCCACACCGGGAGGCGAGATGGCTCAGGAAAAGATCGAAAAGCACGGCGGAGGCGACTCGGACGAAGAGTTCGAGGACGGCGGTCCGGCGGGCCAGGAGCGACGCGAGAAGCTCGGTGAGGACGTCGACACGATCCTCGACGAGATCGACGACGTGCTCGAGGAGAACGCCGAGGACTTCGTCCGCGCCTATGTGCAAAAGGGCGGCGAGTAGTTCGTCTTCCGGCGGCCGGATGCGGCCGCCCGCGCAGAGCCGGCGGATCACACAGATGGGAACTTTGAGCACGTATGGAACACACCTCGGGTAAGTCGGCGCTGCCCGCCGCGTACTTCACGTCGGGGACCTCGTCGTTCTCGGACTTCCTCCGGGCGCAGGCGCCTGAGCTGCTTCCGGAACGGCGCGTCGCGGCCGGGGCGGCCGGGCTCGACGCACCGCACGGGACGACGATCGTCGCGGTCAAGTTCGCCGGCGGGGTGCTGATCGCCGGTGACCGGCGGGCGACGTCGGGCAACTTGATCGCTTCGCGCGACATGGAGAAGGTGCACCTCACCGACGAGTATTCGGCCGTGGGCATCGCGGGCTCGGCCGGGCTGGCGATCGAGATGGTGCGGCTGTACGCGGTCGAACTGGCGCACTACGAGAAGATCGAGGGCGTTTCGCTCTCGCTCGACGGCAAGACGAACAAACTCGCCGGGCTGGTGAAGTCCAACCTCGAGATGGCGATGGCCGGGCTGGCCGTGCTGCCGCTGTTCGTCGGGTACGACCTCGACGCGGAGGACGCGAAACACGCGGGCCGGATCGTGTCGTACGACGCGACGGGCGGGCGGTACGAGGAGAACGCCGGGTACCACGCGATCGGCTCGGGTTCGTTGTTCGCGAAGGGCTCGCTGAAGAAGCTGCACGATCCGGACGGGGACGCCGAAGCCGCGATCCGGGTGGCGGTCGAGGCGCTGTACGACGCGGCGGACGATGACACCGCGACCGGCGGGCCGGATCTCGTGCGCCGGATCTTCCCGACGATCGTGACGATCACCGCGGAGCAGGGTGCGGTGGCGGTACCGCAGGAGCAGACGACCGCGGTGGCCGAGGCGATCGTCGCCGCACGTGCCGAGCGCGGGCGCTAGCCGTCTCCCCAGTCCCTTTCCGATGAGAGCCAGAAAGAGCCCAGAAAGAGCGGAGCACCACAGTGACGATGCCGTTGTACGCCTCTCCCGAGCAGCTGATGCGGGAGCGTTCCGAGATCGCGCGCAAGGGCATCGCGCGTGGCCGGAGCGTGGTCGTGCTCAAGTACCGCGGTGGCGTGCTGTTCGTGGCCGAGAACCCCTCGGCCACGTTGCACAAGGTGTCGGAGATCTACGACCGGATCGGTTTCGCGGCCGTGGGCCGCTACAGCGAGTTCGAGAATCTGCGGGTCGCCGGGATCCGGCACGCTGACCTGAAGGGTTACCAGTACGACCGGCGGGACGTCAGCGCGCGTGCGCTGGCGAACGCCTACGCCGCGTCGCTGGGCAGTATCTTCACCGAGCAGCTGAAGCCGTTCGAGGTGGAGATCTGTGTCGCCGAAGTCGGCGCGACCGCGGCCGAGGACCAGCTGTACCGGTTGACCTACGACGGTTCGATCTTCGACGAGCCGAAGTTCGTCGTGATGGGCGGTCAGGCCGACACGCTGACCACGAAGCTGAAGGACAGCTACGAGCCGGACCTGGAGCTGGAAGTGGCACTCGGCGTCGCGGTGAAGGCGTTGCGCGCCAACACCCCGACCCCCACGAACGGCGACTCGGACCCGGTGAAGCTCGAAGTCGCCGTCCTGGAACGGGATCGGCGCGGCCGCAAGTTCCGGCGGGTCGCCGGAGCGGCGCTGGACGCGTTGCTGCCGCCCGAGCCGGAGGAGTCCGAGGAGGACGAGGCCGACAAGGCCGAAGGTGACTCCAAGAAGGACTGACGTTTCGTAGTGGAGGCCTGATTCCCACTCGCGACCAAGCCGACGCTGGCGCTGAGTGCCGAAACGCGAAAGTACGGGAAGGCCCCCTTCCTTGCGCTAGGCGCAAGGAAGGGGGCCTTCCCGTACTGAAACGAAGCCGTCCGGTGCGG
>NZ_JBFBBY010000132.1:0-20755 GCF_040682875.1 Amycolatopsis sp. NPDC051071
CCGCCCTCCCCGGGGCGCTCGAAATCCACCCCCCCCCCCCCCGCCCCTCCCTTTTGTATCCGGCCCACCCAATAAAAATTTTTGCCCCCTATGGGGACCCCTCATGACATCCGCGAGGGTCAGTCGTTCGGGGCGGAGGGCGGGTCGGGATCAGACGGCGGGTCCACGAAGTCCTCCGGCGCGATCCGGTCCAAAGCCGCCCGGAACTCCTTGACCTCCCGCTCCTGCTCGACCGGATCCGACGGGACCGTCGGCAGTTCCGCGTCGGGTCCGCTTCCCACGATCTCGACCCGCACCGAAGCGACCTCCAGTACCGAGTCGGCCACCTTGATCACCACGCCGGCACGCAAGCCGATGGCGACCGCGTCGCTCGGCCGCGCCGAAACGCGGATACCGGAGTCCATGACCAGGTCCGCGAAGAAGATCCCGTCCCGCAGCGCGGTGACCTCGACCCCGGTGACCCGGTGGCCGAACGACTCCACCACCTGGCCGATCAGTTCGATCGTGCCGGGACGCGGCAGCTGGATCTTCTCCTGCGCGAGCGCCACCGCGCTCGCCTCGGGGCCGCCGATCGTGATCGCCAGCCAGCGGCGTTCGCCTTCCCGCTCCCGCAGCAACATCACGGGTGCCGCTTCCGGAGCCAGGACTGCCATCCCTTCGACGTCCATCGGGATCATGCGCGTACCTCATTCCTTCGGTCGGCCGGAGTGCCCTCGGCGCGCAGCCGGGAGACCATCTGCGGATAGTGGAGTTCGAACGCCGGGTCGTCGACCACGACGACCTCCCCGAACCGGTAGCTGCGGACGCCGTTCCAGATGAACGGCAGCACCGACGCGCCGAGCAGGAACGCGCCGATCGTGGAAATCGTGGTGAATCCGTCGGAGGTGAGGTAATCGGCGTAGCGGCGCGGCATTCCTTCGCTGCCCAGCCAATGCCGGGGGAACGCGACGTCGGGTGACCCGATCTGCAGCGGAAGGATGTAGTTGGCGAAGGCGAACAGGTTCGGCGTCGCGTAGAGCAGAAGCATGATCGTGCCGTGCATGGTGAACAGCTGGTTGTACTGCTCCTGCGAGAGGAACTGCAGCCCCGGCCCGCCGAGTTCGCCGCGCATCAGCAGCGCCATGAATTCGCCGATGAGGAAGAACGCGAACGAGGTACCGAGATAGAGCAACCCGATCGTCTTGTGATCGGTGGTCCGGACGACGTTGAGGAACACGCCGCCCATGGGGGCCCGGCTCCTTCCACCGAACCGGACAGCCTGCGGTTTCTGCGTTGTCCTTACTGTGGTCACGACGACTCCCAGCACGGCGGCACGCTCTCGGAAAGCTGATACCCCTCCAGGAGAGTCCCTACACGCGGGCTTTTCAAGGGCTAGCCGAGTAAAGACTCCAGGTGATCGGCCGCCGTCGCGGCCGAACCACAGCCGCACCGGCGGCACCACGAGCACCCTCAGGACCCACCGGCCCCACGACACCGCCTACGGTCCGGATCCCGTCGACCCCGGTAAACCCCCGCGCGGCCGCGAGAACACGAAGACCGAGCGTATTCCGCGTCAAGCCCGCCGGGAACGGACGGCCAGCGCCAACAGGGCCGCCGCCGGACCGGCCAGCCGCCGACCGGCGGGCCATACCGCGCGCAGTTCCCGGCCGAAGTCGACGCCCTCGACAGCGACCGGCACGAGCCGGTGGTCGGCCACGTCGCGGGCGACGTCCAGTTCGCTGATCACCGCCGGACCGGCACCCGCGATCACGGCGTTGCGGACCGCGGACGCCGAACCCAGTTCCAGCAACGGTTTCGCCGGGCCGACGCCGGCCTTGCGCAGTGCGGTGTCCACGGTTTCCCTGGTCCCGGAACCGGGTTCCCGGACCACCAGCGGAGTGATCGCCAGTTCGGCGGCGGTCAGCGGGCGGCGTTTGCGTGCCCACGGATGACTTCCGGCCACCACGAGGACCAGGTGATCGGTGGCGACCCGCTTCGACGACAGACCGGGCAGCGCGCCGGGTGACTCGACGAACCCGAGGTCGACCTTGCCCTCCCTGGCCAGTTCGGCGGCCTGGTCGGAATTCGTGACCTGCAGTCCGAGGTACAGTCCCGGATTCCAGCGTTTGAGCTCGCCGATCCAGCCGGGGACCAGATGCTCGGCCAGTGTCATACTCGCCGCGACCCGGAGTTGTGCCTCGTGCTGGGTGCGGAGCGCTTCGGCGCCGTCGAGCAGACCGTCGAGTTCGGACAGCACGCGATGCGCCCAGCCCGCGATGACCCGGCCGTCGGGGGTGAGCGCGGACCCTCGGCGCGTGCGGTCGACCAGTACCAGACCAAGGCGGCGTTCGACTGTGGACAGTCGTTTGCTCGCCGACGGCTGCGCGATCCCGAGCCTGGCCGCGGCCTGCCCGATGCTGCCGAGCTCGTCCACGAGCACCAGCAGGCGCAGGGAGTCCAGATCGGGTGTGGTCATAGCCCAAGTCTATGACCTACCCCTCGTATTCCCGGCTACCGAGGCCGCTCTGTCCGGGCGAGGCTCGAAGCATGAGCACCACGCACGCGAGACGGACCCATCCCTACCTCACCGCCTTGGCCGTCACCGCCATCGGAGTGGCCGTCGCGTACCTGGCCGGCACGGCGGTCCCGGTCGTCAGCGCGCTCACCGTCGCCGTCGTGCTCGGCATCCTGGCCGGTTCACTTCCCGCGCTTTCGGACGAGACACGCAAGGCGATCTCCGGCGTCACCAAGAAACTGCTGCGCGCCGGAGTCGTACTGCTGGGCCTGCAACTCTCGCTTCCGGCGGTGCTCGACCTCGGCCCCGGCACCCTCATCGCCGTCGTGCTCACGGTCGGCATCACGTTCCTCGGCACGATCGGCCTCGGCAGGCTGCTCGGTGTGCCGCGCGGCCTGGCGATGCTGGTCGCGACCGGGTTCTCCATCTGCGGCGCGTCGGCCATCGCCGCCATGGAGGGCGTCGTCAAACGGAAGGACTCCGACGTCGCGACCGCGGTCGCGCTCGTCACCCTCTACGGCGGGCTCGCCATCGCGGCCATCCCGCTGTTCGGCAGCTGGCTGGGCCTCGACGCGGTCCGGATCGGCGAATGGGCCGGGCTCAGCGTGCACGAGGTCGCGCAGGTCGTCGCGGCGGCCACCCCGGCCGGGAGTGCCGCCGTCGCGGTCGCCATCGTGATCAAGCTCAGCCGCGTGGTCCTGCTGGCCCCGATGGTCGCCGCGGTCGGCGTGCACGAACGCCACCGTCCCCTCGACGGCAAACGGCCGCCGCTGGTCCCGCTGTTCGTCCTCGGTTTCCTCGCGATGGCCGCCGTGCGCAGCACCGGGATCGTGCCGGGGTTCGCACTCGACCTCGCCAAGGTCACCTGCACGTTGCTGCTGGCCGGAGCGCTGTTCGGGCTCGGCTGCGCGGTGCGGATCGGCACGCTGGTCCGCACCGGCGGACGCGCTCTGCTGCTCGGGCTGCTCTCCACCCTGCTGGTCGGGACGACCGCGCTGGTCACGCTGTCCGTGCTCGGCTGAGGACGCCCGCCGCGAGCAGCGCGACCACCCCGCCCGCGACCATCACGGCCGGGACGGACACCGAGTCGACGACGAACCCGCCGAGCAGCGCGCCCGCCGAGAGCGTCGCCTGGAACGACGAGGTGAACAGCACGGACGCCGCTTCGGGTGCGTGCGGTGCCGCCTGGGCGAACCACGTTCCCGAGCAGACCGGGACGGCGCCGTAAGCGAAGCCCCAGACGACCAGCAGCACGAGCGCGCCGGGTTTCGAGCCGCCGAGAAACGGCAGCGCCAAGGTCGCGACGCCGATCAACCCGGCGGCGGTCAGGAAGGTCAGGCGGAGGTCGCGGGCGATCGTGGCCCCCGCGACGAAGTTACCCGCGATCCCGGCAGTGCCGTAGACCAGCAGGAACACCGTGATCAGCTCCGGCCTCACCTGCGTGACGTCGCGCAGCAGCGGAGTGACGTAGGTGTAGGTCCCGAAATGGGCGAGGACGACCAGCACCGTGACGAGCAGGCCGAGCCGGGTCGCCCGCCCGCGTGTCATCTCGCGCAGGACGTCGAGCCGGGTGGCCCGCGCCGACGGCAGCGGCGGCAGGGACAGCGCCAACGCCGCGAGTACGGCGAGGGTGAAGACGCCCATCACGGCGAACGCCGCCCGCCAGCCGAACAGTTCGCCGACGAACGTGCCTGCCGGGACACCCAGGACCGAGCCGAGCGGTACGGCCGAGAAGATCACCGCGGTCGCCGTGCCCGCCCGTCCGGGGCCGACGAGCCGCGTGGCGAGTCCGGAACCGATCGCCCAGAACGCGCCGATCACCAGTCCGACCAGGACTCGCGAAGCCAGCACCGCCCAGTAGACCTGCGCGGTCGCCGCGACGAGATCGGCCAAGGCCAGCACCGCCATCAACGCGCACAGCAGACCGCGCCGGTCGAGCCGCCCGGCCGCGACGGTGACGGCCGGTGCGGCGAGCGCGGCGAGGAACCCGGGCAGGGTCATGGTCAGGCCCGCCGTCCCCGGCGAGATCCGGAAATCCTCACCGATCGGGGTCAGGAGGCCGATCGGCAGGATCTCCGTGGTGACAAGGGAAAAGATCCCCAGTGTCACCGCGAGGACGGCGAGCCATCCCTTCAGCGGGGTCCGGGCGGAGGTGTCGAGGGTCGAGGCGGTCATACGCCTCAGCCCATCACCGCGCGGACACCGCGGTCTGGCGGAATCGCGACGTGGAGGTAGGCGCTAGCTCCGGGACCGCTGGGTCACCACGATGCAGCCGACGACGATCAACGCCGTCACCGGCGCGGCGGCCGGCAACTGCTCGCCGAGCAGCAGGACCGCCCACACCAGCGTCAGCAACGGCTGGGCGAGTTGCAGCTGACTCGCCCGCGCGACCCCGATCTCGGCCATCCCCCGGTACCAGGCGAAGAATCCGCCGAACTGCGAGATGAGCGAGACGTACAGCAGGCCGGCGATCCCCTGGCCGGTGACGTGCAGTGGCTCGGTGGCGAACCCGAAGACGGCGAACGCGGCGGTGACCGGCAGCGCGAAGACCAGTCCCCATCCGATCACTTGCCAGCCCGCCATTTCCCTGGCGAGCCTGCCGCCCTCGGCGTATCCGAACGCGCACAGCACGAGCGCGCCGAACAGGAACAAGTCCGCTGTGGACAGTCCGCCGCCGCTCTGGCTCACGGTGAACACCACGACCGCGCTCGCGCCGACGGCGGCGGCGACCCAGAACCGGCGTGACGGCCGGTGCCCGGTCAGTCTGGACGAGATGACGGCGGTGGCCATCGGCAGCAACCCGATCACCACCGCGGAATGCGCCGTCGACGACGTCTGGAGGGCGAGCGTGGTGAGGACGGGGAACGCGAGGACACAGCCGAGGGCGACCACGGCGAGGCCGCGCCACTGCTCGCGCTTCGGGAACGGGACCCGGAAAGCGCGAAGACAGGCTGCCGCGACCAGTGCGGCCAGGACACTGCGCACGCCGGTAGCGGTCCACGGACCGAAGCCCTGGAGTGCCCAGACGGTGGCGGGAAACGTGAAGGAGAAGGCGAAGATACCCAGCGCCGCCAGCGCGGTCCCGGAGCGGACCGCTACTGCCCGATCCGCGATAGCGCTATCATCGAGTCTCATGTCCGATGGTAGCAGCGTCACCAGCCTGGTAACACAGCTAAGGGTCGAGCTTGAGCGCTATCCAATCGAAGGAAAGCTCCCATCCAGCCGCGAGCTCGTCCGGCAGCTGAAGGTGAGCCCGGTGACGGTGTCGCGCGCCATCTCCGCACTGGTCGCCGAAGGCCTGGTGATCACTCGTCCCGGCGCCGGCGTCTTCCGCGCGCCGCCGCCTCGCGTGTCGGTGGTGACCGGCGACGTCTCGTGGCAGGAGGTGGCGCTCAGCGCACAGGCCGGCACCCGCGCCATCGACGCGAGCGGGGTACTCGCCGCGCTGAGCGATCCGCCGTCGGGCGTCATCGACCTCAACGGCGGCTACACACATCCCACCCTGCAACCGGAACGGGAACTCGCGGCGGCCTCGGCCCGCGCCGGACGCCGTCCCGGCGCCTGGACCCGGCCGCCGATCTGCGGGCTGCCCGAACTGCGGGCCTGGTTCGCCCGTGACATCGGCGGCCCGGTGAACGTCGAGCACGTCCTCGTCACCGCGGGCGGGCAAAGCGCGCTGACCACGGCGTTGCGCGCGCTCGGCGCCCCCGGCGCGCCGGTGCTGGTGGAATCCCCGACGTATCCGGGAGTGCTGGCCATCGCCAGGGCGTCGGGGCTGCGGCCGGTACCGGTGCCGATCGACCGCGACGGCGTCCGGACCGATCTGCTCGCGGACGCCTTCCGCGACACCGGCGCCCGGCTGTTCGTCTGCCAGCCCGCGTTCCAGAACCCGACCGGCGCGGTGCTGTCCACCGAACGACGGGCCCAGGTCCTGCGGATCGCGCGGGACGCCGGGGCTTTCGTCATCGAGGACGATTTCGCCCGGCGGATGGCGCATCCCGGCAGCCCTCCTCCCCCGCCACCACTGGTGGCCGACGATCCCGACGGCGTCGTGGTGCACATCCGCTCGCTCACGAAACCGGCGTCGCCGAGCCTGCGGATCAGCGCGCTGGCCGCCCGCGGCCCGGCGCTGGAACGGCTGCGCGGGCTGCACGCCGTCGAGTGCTTCTTCGTGCCGCGGCCCATGCAGGAAACCGCGCTGGAGCTGGTGAGTTCTCCCGCCTGGGCACGTCATCTGCGGACACTTGCCGCGTCGTTGCGGGAACGGCGTGACGTCGCGGCCTCCGCGCTGCGGGAATTCCTGCCGTCCTGGAACGCCGTAATGGTGCCGACCGGCGGCTATCACCTGTGGCAGCCACTGCCCGGATCCGCCGACGAAGTGTCCTTGACCAGCGCCGCTTTTCGCGCCGGAGTAGCGGTCGCACCCGGCAAGATCTACTTCGCCGCCGAGTCGCCGGGGCCGTATCTGCGCCTCAGTTACGTCAGCACCGCGACCAGTGCGCAGGTGCGAGACGGTATCCGGCGGCTTTCCCAGGCGTACCACGAATTCTCCGGCTAGGTGTGGTGACCTGGGCCTGCCTGAGCGGCCGGTGGGTTGTGCTCGTACCATCGCGCACGGAGGCGAATAACAGGCATGACACAGCCGGCGGCGGAACCGCACGACGGGCCGGGCAGGCTCTGGGAACTGCTCGACGACGTCCAGCGCAAGGCGCTGCGCGCCGGGGCCGAACTGCGCCGGTACCCGGCCGGGACGGTGATCATCCGCGAGGGTGACCGCTCGGACTGGGTGCTCATCCTGATGACCGGGCGGGTCAAGATCACGTCGGTGTCCACCGGCGGTTACGACGCCGTGCTGGCCGTCCGCGATCCGGGCGACATCATCGGCGAGATGGCCTCGATGGACGGCAGCCTGCGCTCGGCGACGGCGGTCGCCGTCGAACCGGTCAGCGGGCTGTGGCTGTCCTCGCGTGCGTTCAACTCCGTGCTCCGCGAGCACGCCGGGATCTCCGTGGTGCTGCTCCGGATCATCACCTCCCGCCTGCGTTACGCCAACTCGCGGCGTACCGAATTCGGCGACAGCACCGCCGCCGAACGCATTGCCGCGATACTGGTCGACCTCGCCGAGCGGTACGGCGTCCCCGTTCCCGACGGCACCCTGATCGCACTGCGGATCAGCCAGCGTGACCTCGCGGGACTCGCGTCCGCGTCACGCGAAGCCGTCGCGCGGACGCTGCGGACCCTGCGCGCCGACGGGCTGCTCAGCACCGGACGCCAGCGGCTGGTCGTCCGGAGCCTGCACGACCTCAGGCAGCTGGCACCCGACGACCACTGAGCCGCCACCGCAGGCCGAAGTGCCGGTCGACACGAGCGCCGGTGGCGGAGAACAGCTTCCGGACGCGCGGTTCGTTCTCCGGGTCGAAATCCGGCGTGGTCTCGATGAGGGTGGCGAGTTCGCGGGCCAGCCTGTCCGCGGCGGACAGCGGGACCGAAAGGACCCGCACCGGCGCGAGACTGCGCACGGCGGGCGGCGGGGCGATCAGGTCGACACGGGCACGGACCAGGCCGGTCAGCCTGACCAGCCAGAGTGCGGAACCCGCCAGCAGCCAAGCGGCGATTTCGACCAGCAGAACCGGGGACAGCACCAGCGCGAGCCCGGTCGCCTGCACGCCGGCGAATCCGAGCATCAGCCAGTCCTCGAAACCGAGCCGTGCTTCGGCGGTGTATCGGCCACGGGTGAACGACACTTCGCGGTACCGCTCGCTTTCGGTGACGATCGCGAACGGACGGATCCGGCGCAGCCACGGCGCGAAGCGGCGCACGATCAGCCACTCGCCGCCGCCGACATCGGTCACGCGCATCGTTCTCCCCCTCACCGGTGAGGGGATCCTGACACAGATCGCCCGTCGTCATGCGGCGATTCCGACAGTCCGGCGGCGGAGCAGGGTGCGGTGCTTCTCCACTCGCACACCGAAGCGGGTGAGCACTTCTCGCACCGCTGGATCACCCGGATCGAACATGATCCGGTCACGGAACAGGCCACGCAGTTCGGTGGCCAACGGCTCGGCGAGCTCGCTGTGGACCTTGAGGATCGTCAGCGAGACAAGGCCGTCCTTGTCCTTGTTCCAGCCGGCGACGTCGACCCGCTCCGGCGCGTTCCGAAACCGCCGGACGGCCCGCGTGACGATCCCCGCGACGCCCTGGCACAGCATCTCCAGCAGCAGGAACGGCACCAGGCACAGTCCCAGTAGCACATAGATCGGGAATTCGGCGAGCGCTTGCAGGAGGATCAGCAGGCCGAACAGTCCGACGGCCACCTTGTGCACGGGTCCGTCGTCGTGCTCCTCGGGCAAGTCCTTGCTGTACAGCGTCCAGTCCGCGGTGATCTTGTAGTGCCGGTAACCGCCGGAGAGCGGAGCGAACGGCTGAACCCACCGGCGCCACGGCGCGAAACGGCGAATGATCTCCCACTTACGCCCCTCGGGATCGTTCACCTTCATGCGGCTCCCCTTACCCTGTCGCGCCGTGGCCGGCTGAAGAAACTCTGACAGGGAACGGGCTCCCGTTCTGCGTCACCTGACACACAAAGCGAAACCCGGTTGTACGCGGCTTGTACGACGGGGAAGGAGGCTCGTCTCCCGTCACCCCGGAATCGAATCCAGGACGGAGCACTCCCGTGAAGATCTCTCGCGTCGCGCAGGGCCTGTTCGCGGCCCTCGTCGCACTCGCGGCGGTCGGCGCCACCCCGGCCGCTTCTCTCGCCGCACCCGCCGCCGCCGGAAACATGGTGGTGTACAAAGAGAAAACAGAAGGGTTACGACTGCTTCAGAATCCCCGCCGTGGTCAAAGCGGGCAACGGCGAACTGCTCGCTTTCGCGGAAGGGCGCAAAGGCGGTGCCGGTTTCTGCAATGACCGCGGCGACATCCTAGAGGGTCACACAAAGGTGTCGGCCCCAATGCCGCATTGGGGACACTCAGCGTCTCCAATGCCGCATTGGGAGCACGCTCGCCTCGCCGAAACCACAGCGGTACACGCCTCGGGCACGTTGGTCGTGAGTGGCGGGTCCGGAAGTCCGGTCAGCGTGGCCTACTTCGGCGGCCGCAGCCGAGGGGAAAGCTTGGTGAGCGCCAGCTTCTCCAACTGCCCCGAGATCTCCGCGAGCCCGGCGTCGAACTTCGCCAGGTCCACCCCACGCCCGGACAGGTCGTCGCGGACGTGCTTCTCGACCTTCGCCCAGTCGTTGCGGTACCGCGTCGCGAGTTCCTTCCACGGCACGCCCGCCAGCTCGTCGGCGAGCGCGCGCTCGTAGGTGAGCTCGCCGCGTTCCATCAGGTACGCGATGCCGGGATAGCCGAGATAGCCCTGCCAATAGGACCCGTTGTCGTTGGCCGTGATCGACCCCGCCGCCGGATCGTGGCGCACGTCGTACGTCTTCGCCTTGTCCGACGAGGCGACGCGCGCTGTGTCACCGTCGAGCTCGACCCGCCCGTCGGCCACCGCGCCGAGTGCCTCGTAGATCTTGATGACCGGCGACGGTTTCCATTCCGCGGCCACTCAGCCCTCCAGCCTTTCGAGCAGGACGACGTCCACGGTGTCGCCCTCTTCCTTGCCGATCGTCTTGCGGACTTCGGCCTTTACCGGGAGCTTGTGGGTGCCGTCGCCCAGCGCCATGAACGAGCTCCGGAACGGGTGCCCGTCGATGGTGCCACGGACCTTGACCAGCCCCTTGGTGCCGAAGAACTCGGCGGAGCCGGGCATGACCACATACGTCCAGCCGCCCTTCTCCGGGCTCTTCAACAGTGTCGCGGTGAACCGTTTGTCCATGAACGCACCCTACGACAGGGCACCGACGAAACCGGCGTTTCTACAGGGTGACGCGGATCCGCACGCGACGGCCGACGTCACGCGCCCAAGCCCGGATCGAGGGCCAGTCGCGGAAGTCACCCGCCCAGGGGCCCGCGGCCATGATCTTCCAGCAGAGGCCGCTCGCGGTGGCCGAGGTCAGCTTGCCGCCGAAGGTGGCCGTGCGCTCGGCGTCGATCCGCGCGGCCAGCAGGGCGACCCCCGCGGGCAGGCTGACCCGTTTGCCCGCGGCGAGTGGCCCGCAGGGACCGCTGTGGAACAGCCAGACCGGACGATGCCGGAGTGCCGCTTCGTGCTCGGTGAGCAGCCGGACCGCCTCCGGTCGCCATCGCCGCCGGTACAGCGCGCTTCCGACGATCACCGCCCCGTACGGCTCGACGTCCTCGACGTCGGCGGCGTCCAGTGTGTCGACCAGCAAGCCACCCTCGCGCAGCTCGGCGGCGATCACCTCGGCGATCTCCCTTGTCCCGCCGGTCTTCCCGGCATGGGCGACGAGCACTGCGGTCATGCCCCCATTGTCCGCGCGGCCGCAACCCGCGCCGCCGTCCGGCTCATCGACACGCCGCATTCGGCTCACCCCTTCACCCGTCGGGGCGCATGGAGCGCCGCTTACCCAGGAGGCAGGAAGGCCGGCCTCGCGGCCGGATCCGGTTCGTCGTAGTAACGATGGAACACGGCGGTTTGCCCGCCGGACAACGGCGGGACGATCCAGCTCCAGTCCGCCCGGCAACGACGGCCCGCCTGCTCCTCCTTCGCGATATGCGCGAGGAACCGCCTCGATTCGGTGTGGTGGTCGGCGACGGTCACGCCCGCCGCGTCGAAGGAGTGCTGGACCGCGAGCGTGAGCTCGACCAGCGCGCGATCGCGCCACAGGGTCCGCTCCGACGCCGTCGACAGCCCCATCAGGTCCGCGATCACCGGCAGCAGGTCGTAGCGGTCGGCATCGGCGAGGTTGCGCGCGCCGACCTCGGTGCCGAGGTACCAGCCGTTGAACGGTGCCGCGGGATAGGTGATCCCGCCGATGACCAGCCGCATGTCGCTGATCGCCGGAACCGCGTGCCAGCGCAGCCCGAGCCCGGCGAACCACCGGTGGTCGGGATGCGACAGCGGGACCTCGAGCACGGCGTCGGACGGCAGCCGGAACAGCCGCCGCTCCCCCGGTTCGGACTCGATGAGCAGCGGGAGCACGTCGAAGGAGCCCTTGCGCTCGGGCGGGCGCCAGCCGTGTCCGCGGACGGTCTCGGTGAAGTCGGCGTAGCGCGGATCGCCCAGTATGGAGCCGTCAGTGAGCCGGTAGCCGGCGTAGCGGACGAGCTGGTCGTTGTGGATCTTCGGGCCGGGCCCGGCCGGACCGTCCGGCGCGAACACGGTGATGGTCGAGCGGATCCGGCCGTCCCTGGTCGCTTCACGCAAATGGGTGACGCACTCCTCGGCGATGGCGGCGGCACCCTCGACGTCGCGGCGGTCCCGCACCTTCAGCCCCTGCCAGTACAGCCTGCCGATGCAGCGCGCGGAGTTCCGCCAGGCCACTCGCGCGCCGAACTCGACCTCGGCGGTGGTGTGCCGGTAGGTGCCGGTCTCGTGGATCTCGGCGCGGACCCGGTCGAGCCGCTCACGCAGCCGCTCTTCCCCGCCACCTGTCTCGTCGTGGAAGAGGCGGAGGAAGTCCTCGGCCTCGGCGACATCCACGCTGCGCCCCTGGGGACCCGCGTCCGGAGGCAAGCGGGGGATATCCGTCACCCGCATGGAGGCCGTCGATACCTCGGCCTCCCACTCTCCGAATTCGACGCCGGTGGCGGGAACGATCACCATTCCTCCTGCACTTCGAAAATGCCCGGAGAATCTTGCCCGCTCGGCGAGCTGGCCGGGTCCAGACCAGACGGAAGACGATACCCCACAGAAACAAGGACACTATCCACCAAATGGCAGAAGCTCCACTCCGGACCGCGTTCACGCAGGCAGGAGGCAAGCGGACGACAATATTTGGAATTGCTCATGACTTCGCGGAAGATTCACCGAATTGCTCACAGGAAGACGATCAAGCTCCCCAAGATCCTATTATGATCGTTTTATCCGACACACTTTCGAGTGCATTTGATTGCCCGCCCTTCCGCTCTTTCCCCGGACCGGTGTAATGACCCGCACCGTCCGTCGCTAGAGTGCGGGGAAGTCCCCGGCGGAAAGGAAACTCGTGGCCGACAGGCGGATCCCGGTCATCCTGGTCGCGGGCTTCCTCGGTTCCGGCAAGACCACCCTGCTCAACCACTTGCTGGCCAACCGCCAGGGCGCGCGGATCGGCGTCGTGGTGAACGACTTCGGGAGCATCGCCGTCGACGCGATGGCCGTCTCCGGCCAGGTCGACACGATGATGTCGTTCGGCAACGGCTGCCTGTGCTGCGCCGTCGACGCGAGCGGCCTCGACGCCATGCTCGCCAAGCTTTCCGAGGCCGAAGCGGGCATCGACGTCATCGTGATCGAAGCCAGCGGGCTCGCTGAACCACGCGACCTGATCCGCCTGATGATCGCCAGCGAGAACCCCCGCATCGCTTATGGCGGCCTGGTCGAACTCGTCGACGCGGCCGAGTTCGAGGAGACCAGGCGGCGTCATCCGGAACTGGACGAGCACCTCGGGTTCGCCGACCTGGTCGTGCTCAACAAGGTCGACCGGACCGACGAGGACGCGCTGGCCAAACTGCGGGGCACGATCGACGAGGTCGCCCCCGGCACACCGGTGATCGCGACCTCCCACGGGCGCGTCGACCCGGCACTGTTCTTCGACGCCCGCCCGCGCGAGCGTGTGGGGCAGCTGTCGTTCGACGACCTCCGCGAGGAGGAGCACGACCACTCGCACCACTTCCACACCGCGTACGACAGCGTCGCGTTCACCTCCGACCGGCCGCTGGACCCGCGCCGGCTGATGGACTTCCTCGAAGGGCGTCCGGGCGGGCTCTACCGGATCAAGGGCTTCCTCGACTTCGGTCCGAATGGCCCGCGGTCGCGGTTCGACCTGCACACGGTGGGTTCGTTCGTCCAGATGGAACGGTCGGCTTGGCCGTCCGGCGAACCGCGCCGGAGCGAACTGGTGCTGATTGGCTCTGGAATCGACACCGAAGCCGTCACCTCGCGTCTCCAGGAATGTGTCGCCGAAGATCCCGAGGCCGTGGACGAACGGGGCATGCTCCGCGTCCTGCGTTTCATCCAAGACTAAGTGGTCGGTTTCGGAAGTCCTTCGGGGTCTCGACGGCCCAGCTTCCCGCTGGACGTACGGCCGAAAGGCCCGAGTACAACCCGGTACGAGGACCTTCCGGCCGCACGCCCAGCGGAAACCTGGATCCGCCGACACCCACGAAGCACTTCCAAAACCAACCACTAAGTGGTCGGTTTGACACGCCGAAGAGCCGAAATACCGGCAATCACGGCGAGTCTCCTTGACACTGATTCCCGGAAGGAATCTCGAGCTGGACCACCTGTATCGGGAGGACAGTTCCATGACGAACACCGCCGGACGCTGGTACCTGGTCGGCGCGCTGCCGGAGGACTCCCCCGCCGCACATCTGATGACCCGCTCCGAAGATCTCCGCTATCGCCGTTCAGCCTACGGGGACAAGGAATCCCGCTTGTGGACGCCGGTGGATCTCACCATCACCGACGTCGCCCCGTGCCCCCGCTGCGCCTCGACCCTGCCGGGCCACCGCACCATCCGCAAAGCCGAACCCGCCGCGAACACACAACTCGCCTTCGACCTGCCGCTCTGACGCGATCAGTCCTCTGGTTGCGGTACTTGCACACTCAAGGACCGCAACCAGAGGACTAATCTTTCTTCGCCCGGCTGGGTGCGACCCGGGGTGGCTCGTTGGGCATCTTCGGGTAGACGGGTGGCCAAGGCGCGTCCATGAGCCCGCTGTCCATGTCCTTTCGGGACATTTCCAGCAGTGGCTCGATCGACTGCGGTTTCGTTCCCGCCCAAGGGTCCCCGCGTTCGGCGAAGCGGGCGGGCACGGTGGACAGCGTGAGCTTGTCGGGCTCGATGGTCTCCAGTTCGTCCCAGGTGATCGGCGTCGACACCTGACCGCCGACCCGCGGCCGCACGCACCACGCGCCGAATACCGTTTTGTGCGGCGCGTTCTGGTTGAAGTCGACGAACACGCGGGAGCCGCGTTCTTCCTTCCACCACTGCGCCGTCATCTCCTCCGGGTGGCGACGCTCCAGTTCGCGGGCGAGCGCGACGGCCGCGGCGCGGACCTCGTAGCCGTCCCACTTCGGTTCCAGCGGCACATAAAGATGGAGCCCGCGCGAGCCAGACGTCTTCAGCTGCGCGGTGATGCCGAGTTCCTTCAGCAACGCCTTCGTCAGGACAGCGCCGTGCCGCAGCTCGGGAAAACCGATGCCGGGTGACGGGTCGAGGTCGACCCGCAGCTGGTCGCTGATGTCCGGCGTGTCAGCCCGGTTGGGCCAGACATGGAATCCGAGGCAACCCTGGTTCACCGCCCAGATGACGTGCGCGAGATCCTTCGCCACGAGTGCGTCCGCGGTGGTCCCGTTCGGAGTGGACACCACGGTCGTGGTCAGCCAGTCGGGTGCGTTTTTCGGGACGCGTTTCTGAAACCACGACTTCCCGCCCGCGCCGTCGGGATAACGCTCCAGAAGCAACGGCCGCCCGCCGAGCTGCGCCAGCAGCGGGACCGACACGGCGCGGTAGTACTCGACGAGGTCCAATTTGGTCTCGCCGTGCTCCGGGAAGTAGACCTTGCCCGGATTGGACACCGTGAATTCGACGCCGTCGAGGTCGAGCGTGACCGGTTCCGACTTCATGCTTCTCCCAGTTCGGTGAACAACATCGCCAGCTCGGCGGGCGGCACCTCTTCGAGCTGGGCGTAGGTGCACGAGGTCGGTTCGCGATCCGGGCGGAACCGCACGAGTCTGCCGCCGTGCCGGAACCGCGTACCCTCCACATGTTCGTAGCGGACCTCGGCGACCCATTCGACGCGGACCGGCTCCCAGGTCAGGTCCTTCTGCGGCGCCCAGCGGCTTCCCGCGCCGGGCATGCGGCCGCCCGCCTCCTCGTGAGCCTCGGCCCACTCACGCCAGGGATGCTGCTCCAGCGCGTTCTCCCGCAGCGGCGCCAGCTCGTCGACCAGCTCACGACGCCGCGCGGCGGTGAAACTGCTGGCGACGCCCACGTGGTGCAGGACGCCCTCGTCGTTGTAGAGCCCGAGCAGCAGCGACCCCACGCCGACGCCGTCCTTGTGCCACCGGAATCCGGCGACGACGCAATCGGCGGTCCGCTGGTGCTTGACCTTCCACATGACCCGCTTGTCCTGTTCGTACGGCGCGTCGGCGGGTTTCGCCATCACGCCGTCGAAACCCGCGCCCTCGAACCGGGTGAACCAGTCCTGGGCGAGGTCGGGGTCCTCACTCAGCGGGGTCAGGTGGACACGGGCGAATTTCGTGTCGACGACGCTTTCGAGCAGCTTCCGCCGCTCCCCGAACGGCTCCGGCGTGAGGTCGCGGTCGTCGAGGGCGAGCAGGTCGAACACCACGAAACTCGTCGGCGTCTCCGCGGCCAGCTTGTTCACCCTGGACGCCGCCGGGTGCAGCCGCAACTGCAGCTTCTCGAAGTCGAGCCCGCCTTCGGTGACCAGCACGATCTCGCCGTCGACCACACAGCGCTCCGGCAGCGCCTCCTTCAGCAGATCCACCAGTTCGGGGAAGTACCGCGTGAGCGGCCTGTCGTTACGCGAGCCGAGCACCACCTCGTCACCGTCGCGGAACACGACGCAGCGGAAGCCGTCCCATTTCGGCTCGTACAGCAGCCCCGGCGCGCGCGGCAGTTCGTGCACGGCCTTGGCCAGCATCGGCTTGACGGGCGGCATCACGGGCAGTTCCACGAGCCGATCCTAGGCCGGGCCACCGACAAAAGCTCTCGGAACGACACGGCCTGCTAGATGGTTGATTCCGTGATAGGAGGCTGGGCTACTCCAACCAGGGGGTCCTGACTGGTTACCCCTCATTGCTACTCGCGACTCCCTGGACCGACTCGCTCGCGGGGGTGTCGCGAAGGGCACTCACGACCCCACGTGACCCAAGGGCGGCCGCGATGTCTTGAAGGCCCCCTTTGAGACGTTGATCGTCTCAAAGGGGGCCTTCAAGACATGCCTGCGACCACAGGCGGCTGCCAGGTATGGGTCCGGGTGGTCGTGGACGGCAAGATTCCGTGAAAACCACGCGAAGCTCAGCGAAGCGCTGTAGCTGCCGTATGTCACGACCGTGGCTCGCACCGAAGGGGCGTGGCGATACGGTCAATCGGACAATTCGGCACAACTGGTGTCCCTTATGGACAGTTAAGGGAAGGGTTCCTTCACGGGATTGCACTCACGCGATCTTCACGGAATCACTCATCTAGGGCGTGCCAGACCCGCCCTAGAGATCGGCCAGCACGAGCCCGCTGCGTGGTTTGGGCGTGAAATAGGTGGCCTTCCTCGGCATTCGCTGCCCGGCCGCGTGGACGGCGAGCACCTCGGCGTACGGGACCGGGGCCAGCAACAGCACCGCGTCCGCGTCCTCGGGCACCGGTGCGCCCGGCAGCAGCGGCCGCACCCCCGGCCCGTCCGGATCGACGCCGAGCGCGCCGCGGAGCAGGTCCTGCTCGACGACGGCGTGATCGCCACCCGCCCTGCCGAGCACCACCCGGAGCGCCGACCCTCCCGCCAGGACGGTCACTTCCCCCGCCTCCACGGGCGGGGTGGCCGGGCCGGGCCGGACGTCGAAACCCGCCTCCGTCCAGCGCCGCACCAGCGTGTCCGCGTCGAATCCGGTGCCGGTGAGCACCCGGTGAATGGGGCCGATCCGCAGTCCAGGCCCGCCGGTCACCAGCGCCAGCAGCGCGCCGCGCCCCGACGCCGCGGCGGCCGCGACCCGGTGGTTGCCGTCCGCGACCAGCAGATCCATCTCGTCCAGCGCCGCCAGCAACGCGTCCTGCCCGTCGCCGGGACCGGCGAGCCACAGTTCGTGCTTGCGGCCCGCGGCGTCCACTGTGGACAAGGCGGGTACCTGCCCACGGCAGACTTGTTCGACCAGCGCGGTGAACTCGCGGCCGCCGGTCGTGGGGACCAGCATCGCGGCACTGGTGGCGACGCCGAGCCCGGCGAGCATCGCGGCCCGTTCCTCGACGACGTCCGGGTAGACGTCCTCGGTGTGCCGGACCCGCGTCAGCCCGTCGTCGCGGACCGCCGCCGGATCGACCAGGCACAGCACGCCCAGCGCGACACCGTCCGGTCCGTCGATGCGATACGGCGCGACGACGGCCGACACGGGGCGGTAGTGCGCCTCCAGGACGCTTTCGAGGGTGGCGCGGGCCTGTGGCAGCGCCGCCTCGATGGACAGGCCGCCCGCCAGCGCGGCCGGGGTCCTGGCCGGATGCTGGACCGCCAGCAGGCTGTCACCTCGGGCGACGGCGAGCGCGTCGACCACCCGGACCGGGTCGGCGAACTCGTCGACATCCGGGCCGGGGACGGCGTCGCGGACAACCCAGCCGCGGTCGATCGGGCGGATCCAGGTGCTCATCCGATCCATTTTGCGGGATAGCTCACGGAAATAATCGATCCCATGACCGGGTGTCTCCATGGAATGCTTACCCATGCGAAGCAGTTGACGCCCTTCATGAGCCCGAGGAGATCGCCACAGATGACCACTCCGGCCCCGGTCACCGCGAAGGAAGGGGTCGGTTTCCGCTCGGAACGCGGCCCCGTCCTGATCGCCGTGATGCTGTGTTCCGGCCTGATCGCGCTGGACTCGACCATCATCGCGACAGCGGTGCCCTCGGTGGTCGCCGACCTCGGCGGGTTCTCGCAGTTCCCGTGGTTGTTCTCGATCTATCTGCTGACCCAGGCGGTCACCGTACCGCTGTACGGCAAGTTCGCCGACGTGCTCGGCAGGCGCCCGGTGATGTTCTTCGGGATCGCGGCGTTCCTGCTCGGCTCGGTGCTGTGCGGTGCGGCCTGGAGCATGCCGGTGCTGATCGCCGCCCGCGCTGTACAGGGCATCGGCGCCGGCGCCATCCAGCCGATCGCTCTGACCATGGTCGGCGACATGTACACCGTGGAGGAACGCGCGCGGGTGCAGGGTTATCTCGCCAGTGTCTGGGCCATCTCCTCGGTGGTCGGGCCGACGCTGGGCGGTGTCTTCGCCGAGTACCTCGACTGGCGCTGGATCTTCTTCATCAACCTGCCGCTCGGCGCGCTGGCCGCGTGGATGCTGTTCCGGAACTTCCGCGAGCGCGTCGAACGCCGCTCTCACCGCATCGACTACCTGGGCGCCACGCTCCTCACACTCGGCTGCTCACTGCTGATCCTCGGCCTGCTGGAGGGTGGGGTCGCCTGGGGCTGGGCGTCCGCGCCGAGCCTGCTGATCTTTGGCGTCTCAGTGGTGCTGCTGGTGACGTTCGTGCTGGTGGAACGCAAGGCCGCGGAACCGGTGCTCCCGCTGTGGATCTTCACCAAACGGACGTTGATCGGCGGCAACCTGATCGCCGTCGTGGTCGGCATGCTGCTGATGGGGCTCACCTCGTACCTGCCGACGTACGCGCAGGGCGTCCTCGGCACCGGCGCGCTCGTCGCCGGGTTCGCGCTGGCGGCGCTGACCGTCGGCTGGCCGATCTCGGCGTCGCTGGCGGGCCGGGTCTACATGCGGATCGGGTTCCGGGACACCGCGCTGATCGGCAGCGGGATCGTCGTCGCGGGTGCGGCGTTCACCGTGTTCCTGGCGGCGGGTTCGTCGATCTGGATGGCGGCCGGGGCGGCGTTCGTCCTCGGCATCGGGCTGGGCCTGGCGTCGAGCCCGACGCTGGTCGCCGTGCAGTCCACCATCGGCTGGGAACGCCGCGGCGTGGTCACCGCGACCAATATGTTCAGCCGCTCGCTGGGCAGCGCCGTCGGCGCGGCGATGTTCGGCGCGATCGCGAACGCCACCCTTGCCGACCGGTTCGCGAATCCGCCCGACGGCGTCGCGAACCTGCCATCCGGTGTCGACGCGACCAGTGTCGTCCTGGAGGGCAACGGCCCGGCGACCCCGACGACGGCGTTCGTGCGTGACGCCCTCGCGGACGCCACGCACCACGTCTTCCTGGCGATGCTGGTGGTCGCCGTGCTCAGTGTCGGCGCGCTGCTGCTGATGCCGCGGCGGACCGAACAGCTGAAATTCGACTAGTTCTGCAACGGGATGGCGTGTTCGACGAAGTTCTCGACGAACCGCTCGATCGGCTCCGGCCCGGCCGGGTAGAGCACGAATTTGCTCAGCCCGGCGTCGATGTACTCGGCGATCAGATCGCGGGCGGCCGCCCAGCTGCCCGCGATCAAGCGGGACGGATCGGCGTCCGACCGGGCCGTGATCGAGGCCGCGAGCGCGTCCGGGATACCGTCCTCGGCGACGATGAGGCTGATCCCGTAGTGGTCGGCCTCGACCTCGCGACCCGCCTCGGCGGCGGCCTTCTGGATCGCCACGCGGCCGGCTCGAGCCTCCTCCGGCGTGAGGAAACTGGCCAGCCAGCCGTCGGCGAGCCTGCCGATCCGCCGCAGCGCGCCCGGCGCCTTCCCGCCGAGCCACAGGTCGAGCCTTTTGAGCGGGGGCATGCCGAGACCGACCCCCTCGACGCGGAAAAACTCGCCGTCGAAGGTCACTTCTTCCTGTTCCAGCAACGCCCTGATCAGCCGCAACGACTCGTCGAACACCGCGGCGCGGCGGCCCGGCGGTACCGGGAACAGTGGCAATTCCGCGTCGCGAGAGGGTTTCAGGCCGAAGACCGGCAGGACCCGCTTCGGCGCGAGCGCGGCCAGCGAGGCGAGTTGCTTGGCGACCAGTACCGGATCACGGCCGGGCAGCACCATCACGCCGGTGCCGACCTTCAGCTTCGCCGTCCTCGCCAGCGCGTGCGTCAGCCCGATGACCGGGTCGATCCTCGGCGAGTACACCGCCTCGGGCAGCCAGAGCGAATCGATGCCCGTCCGCTCCAGCAGATCGACGGCCGCGCCGAACTTCTCCGGCGCCGTCCCGGTCCCCAGCCCGACACCGAGCCGGATCTTCAGGTCCTCCGCCACACTCGCTCCCTTCCACCTTGGCCCTGGGTGTGGGCCGCTGCCCCCGGTACCAGTCTTCCAGGTGGTCGTGAGTGTCTTGGGTCGCTAGAGCCAAGAGTGCGCTAAGTACCTACGGCTGGCTGGGACAACACCGCTGGCCCCGACAGCCTCACCAGCCACGGCAACGGCGCGTGAAGGATTCCTTCCCAAGTACATGAAGGACCCCTTCCTTGCGCTAGGCGCAAGGAAGGGGTCCTTCATGTACTTCAGGGCGGCGGCGGTACCGAGCGGGTCGGGTTGTCGTGAGTGTTTTGGGTCGTTAGAACGACC
>NZ_JBFBBY010000133.1:0-20612 GCF_040682875.1 Amycolatopsis sp. NPDC051071
CCCCCGCAAAACACTGGACTGGCTTACACCCCAAGAAAAACTCAACCTGCTACTGTCCTAAATAGAGCATGTTGCGACGACCGCATGAATCCGCCCCTCCTTCCCTACGCTTAAGTAGGGAAGGGGGCCTTCTTCAACGGCCGGTTTCTGACCTGCGCGAACACGCCGAAAGGGTCGGTGACCAGCGAAAACCGATCCTGTTATTGAGGGTTAAGGCAAATGTGACGTGACCGAGTCTCTGTCTTGAGGTCGTGAGGTCTGCTTCGCGAGCTTCAAGGCAGAGGCTTCGTGTGGCGCGGGGCGGGGCGGGGCCGGGCCGGGCCGGGCCGGTCGACGGAGCCAGGCCGCGCCTTGACTATCCACAAAGGACCCTTTTGGGCTGCAAAATGCCCGAGGGTCGTGAGTGATAATGAGGGTTCGGTTCGCGCCCGGCCCCGGGTGTCATAAGGGGTCCCCATAGGACGAAAAATGTCCTATGGGGACCCCTCATGACACTTCAGGGACCCGTCGGCGCCACCGAACCCCACTATCACTCGCAACCCCATCCTGAAACAGGGTAAATTGCCTAAATCAGACACGCGCATCCCGCAAAGCGTCCTTTGTGGATGGTCCGGGAGCGCCGGGACACCTTGAGCCACCGCCCTATAGAGATCGGGGCTGGCCGATTGTATTTATAGGTGAGCCATACCAAGATGATCAATGTCAGGCATGGACGCCCGATAAGGAGCGCATACAAAGTCCCGACCCCGCCGCACGTCGAAGTGGCAGTTCCCCTGGCCTTCACGCGTGTTACGGCGTCGGCGGGAGCGGAGTATCGACGAGCTGGTCGAAGGCGAGACCGCTGGAGCCCTCACCCCGGCCGACACCCCGCCGCGCGCTGAGCCAGACGACGACGCGGCCGTCACGCCAGCGCGTCCGGTTGTAGGCGACCGAAAGCCGCGTACCCGCCTGCGGGACTTCCTCCTCGTTGACGAAGTACTGGGCCTTCTCGGCGGGCAGCCGCTCGTCGAGACCCACGCGGAGCAGCGACGTCCGCGGTTTCACCGGCGCTTGGTCGACGACGCTGGGCATCGCCGCCCGCTGCAGCCGGATCTCGCGGTTGTCGCCGGGGGCGTGCACCGGGATGAACGGGATCCAGTGCTCCGGGACGCTGTTCATCGCGACGTACGTGATGGGCGCGCGCGGGGGATCCTCCTCGGCCGCCGCGGTGGCGTCGTGCAGGCGTTGCCGGAACGCGACGACCTCCGCGGCCGCCTCACTTCCCCGCCGTGGTTCACCGACCGGCGTCGTGATGGTCTGCTCGATCCCCCAGACGAGGGTCGCGGTCTCGTCGCGGATCAGCAGGACCTCTTCCAGCGCGGGACCTTCGGCCACCTTCGGCACGCTCGGCGGGAGCAGCAGGTCGGTGTCGGCCCGGACGTCGGCGGTGCCGATGGTGTCCAAGGTGAACATCGACCAGCGCCGCCAGTCCTCGTCCCGCCCGGTTCCGGCCGGGGTGATCCATTGCTTCTCCCCGAAAACGTCCGTGACGACCAGGCCCTGGATCTTGGCGAGGGTGCCGGCGGGCAGGTCGCAGGGCACCTGGTACCAGTCGTTGGAGAAGACCAGCGCGAATTCCAGGAAGATCAGCCGCGCGAGATCGGTGCTGTCCGGGCGGACGGCGGCGAAGTTGGTCTTCCCGTCCTCCTGCGCCCACCAGCGCGGCAGCGGCATCCCGGAATAGCGGACCGGGGCCGGGAACACGGTCCGGGTCAACGTCGGCTCCGGCGGTTTCGTCCCGCCGACCGGATGCGGTGGATCGACCGAGAAAGCGTGCCACTCCAGCGTTCCGCCCGGGTACTCCTCGGCGGACAGCTTCTTCTCGCCGCCACCCTTGGCCCCGGCCGCCACCGAGAAGCGGTGCTCGAACCGGCTGGGATCCCAGGTCGCGTCCGTCGGCTTCGCCACGGGACGGTCGATCAGCTTCTCGTACCACTTGACCAGCCGGGCCCCCAGCTTCCGCAGCAGGGCGCTCTGCAGTGCCCCGAGCAGACCGGTGCCGTCCTCCGCGTTCCCGCCTCCCTTGAGGTGCAGGTAGAACAGGTGGCCGTCCATCCGGCGCCCGGCGACGGTCTGCATCATCGACCAGACCTCGGGATGCGCCAGCTTCGCGACGTCGTCGGCGTTTCCCGGATCGGGCAGCGCGATGGGATACCGCTTGAGGTAGGCGTCTTTGAAACCGAGGAGATTGCCGAGCAGGAGTGGCTGCGCCGCCATCAGTTTGAACCACTGACGACCGATGGCCAGTCTCAGGTCGAAACCGATCTTCTCGGTTCCGGGAGTACCGAACGCCAAAGGCGGAAGCCGTCGTTCCGCGACAGTCTCAAGTGGACGGTCGACGGACAGGTCCTGCGGCGGCCCGTCCGGCGGCTGGAACCGCGTCGGACGTGACGGCGAAACCGCGTACGTCACGGTCACCGGGCTGCCCGCGTCCGTCCCGCGGAACTCCCCCAGCTGCCATTGCCGGGTGAGCATCCACAGTGGATCCCGGACCTCCGCCCGCAGGGCACGGTCGAAGCCGACGGTGCGCGGACGGCCTTCCAGCCGGTTCCACACCCCGACGGCCGGGAGGTCGCGGGCGGCGAGTTCTTCGGCGAAGGACTGGGTTTCGGTCATCGGGCGGCCTTCCAACGCAGGGTGCCGACGGCGAGATCGGTGCTGATGGTGACCTGGTCCCGGACCGCCGACATCATCGTCGCCGGGAGAAACTGCCCGAGCGCGGTGCCTTCGAGGTGGTCGGGCTCGACAGCGCGGGTCTTCGCCAGGTCGAAGGTCTCCTCGATCGCTTCCAGCAGCAGCTCCGGCGTCCAGTTCCCGGCCGGATCGAGCACCGGCGGGACGACGAGCAGCATCGCCTGCGGTGGTTCGGCGTCCGGACCGTCGTAGTTCAGCGCGATCCCGGTGGTCTCGCGTTCGGCGGGGATCACCTCGGTCCATTCGTCGAGCAGCAGCCCGCAGTGATTCTCACCGCTCAGCGAGGCCGCGTAGTGCGCCGTGTAGAGCAAGCGGTCCTCGTTCAGCTGGTCACCCACCTTCGCCGGATCGAAGAACTCCATGGCCAGCCAATGGTCGTCTTCGGCGTAGGGCAGTTGGACCGGCGTCAGCTGCGGCTCCTTCCAGCCGAGGATGCCAGTGCCGAGCAGCCCGCCGGGATCGAGCAGCGCGTTGGCGAGCTGAACCGATTTCTCCCAGAGCCGCGGCTTTTCCCGCACCCTTGCCATCCCGTGCAGCCAGTCGTCCACCGGGAAGTCACGGTCGGGTTTGCCCGGCTGAGCGGAGGTCAGGTGCTTGACCAGGGCGTCGCTGTCGTTCCGCGCGTCACGCCACTGGTCGAGTACCGCCTCGGACGGTGTGAACTCCGGGACCGCCAGGACGTCTTCGCCGAGCAGTGCCTTCAGTGCGTCGATCCCGGCGGTGACCCGATCCGGTCCGGTGACCGCCTTGTCGTAGCGTGCCAGCACCTTTTCCGCGGCCTGCTTCCGGCCGTCCAGCTCACCTCTGAGCTTTCCCGCCCGCACCAGCAGTTCCCGGCCGTAGGCGACGACTCGATCCTCGAACGGTTTCAGGTCGAGGCCCGCCGGGTCGATGTCGGTCAGCGGCAGTTCGCGTGCGACGTCGGCGAGCAGACCGCTCAACGTCGACTCATCCGTTCCGGCGAAGCCGGTCAACCGGCCGAGCCGGTCGCCGAACCGCGTACGCGCCGCACGCACGCGCGTCCGCATCCGGAGCACCGACGATTCCCGAGGCTCGGGTTTGGTCACCAGCAATCGTTCGATCTGCTCCAGCAGCCGGAACCGTTCCGCGTCCGATGTGGACGATGGGAGCGCGTCGTACCGGTCGAACAGCACCCCCGCCGCCTTCAGCGCGCGGTCCATCCGTCCGGCCACCTCGGCGACGGCGTCGAGGACGGCGGCGAACACCCCGCCCCGCCACAGTGACAGCTCACCCCAGCCGCTGATCGCCGGCCCGAAATCACCCGCGGCCTTGGCCAGTTTCGCGTACCGGGCAAGGAAATCGTCGATATGCCGGACGATTTCGGCGCGCGCGGGCTCCCCGGGGGCCGGGTAGTGCACGCCGAGATCGGTCAGGAATCCCGTGACGTCGGTACTCAGGCCGGTCAGGGATTCCAGGACGGCGACCGGGCGGTTCCGCGACAGCGACACGGCGTCGTCGGCCGCGCGTTCGACCGGCGCGGTACCGGCCGCGGGAACCAGGTCGGTCGGCCGCAGCGGCCTCGACGTCGTCAGCAGGGCACGCAAGGCACCGATCAGCGGCGACAACTCGAAGAAGCTCACCTTCCCGGAAACCCGCTTCGTGTACTCGATTTCGAGTTTGGCGTCCGGTCGCGGCCGGGACTTCTCGATGACCACGCCGAGGATCCGGTCGTCCAGGTCGGTCGACTCCGCTTTCTCCGCCGGAGGCACCGCCGAGAGCAGGTCGATCGGCTGCAGCCCGGCTTCCGCCTGGGTCACCACGCGGAAGCGCCGCTCCTTGTCCTGGTCGAGCCAAGTGACCGACGCGACCACGTTCGCCGGTTCCGGCAGCACGTCGGTCAGCCAGTCGTTGACCGCCGGTTCGGCCCTGGCGCGGGGATTGTTCCTGCCCAGCAGCGGAGCCCCGTGGTCGGGACCGAGGCCGGGGGCGAACTGCAGGCCCAGCCGATGGGTGAGGGTGGTCCCGCCGCGTGGGGTCTCGACCACCGCGGGCTCGGGCAGGACCCCGCCCTTCGCGTAGGAGTCCAGTGTCGCCGCCGCCCGCTCGGTGTTGCCCTGCAGCACTTGATGCGCGCCCTCGGCGACGATGAGATCCGCCAAGGCGTCGTGTGCGTCACGCAGGACCTCGACCTCCTTGCCGATGTCCGCGATCTCGCCGGGGTCGGCGATCTTCGGAAGTCCTTCGAGCTTGAACGGGTACACCCGCTCCGCTTCCTTCAACAAGTCCACGTGACGTAGCAGGGCGAGCCCGTCGATCACGTTGCGGGCCTCGACCTGCTCGACGCTCGTCGGCAGCCCCGGCCCCTCCGACGGCTTCGGAACCGACTCGGTGATCTTGTTCGCCCGCAACGGGAACTTGAACCGAAGCCCGGCGATGATCTTGTCGAGTCCGATCCGCCGGTCGTGCAGCCCGCGTTCGAACCGGTAGCCGAGCAGCGCCCCCGGCGCCTGCCCCTGCCGCATTCCGTCCAAAATGGACAAGGCGACCCGGACCCGCGCGGAACTCAGGTTCACGGCGAACGTGCTGTCCTTGCGCTGTTTGCCGTTGGCGAGGAACCCCGCTCGCAGTACGGCTGCCGTGCGGGCATGGGCGGGCGAGGGGGCGTGGATGTAGCCGCCGTTGTCCTCGTCGTACGGCAAGGGCTTGGTACCGAAGATGGCGGGCAGGCCGGTGGGAAGCGGCTCCGTGACCGGGGTCCCGGCGCGCTTGATGCTCTCCAGCCGTCCGTACGCGCCGAGATGCAGACCGCGTTTCGGCGCGCCACCGGCCGGATCACGGCGCAGTTCCGCCAGCCGCTCGTTGACAAGGCCGAGCCGCCAAGCGTCGAGCCGGTAAGTGGCGCAGTCGAGGTGCTCGGCGAAAACCCGCTCCAGCTTCGCCGTCGGCAGGGCCGCGAGCAGGTCCACCGCCTTGAGCTGCTCGGACAGGTCCGCGGTGGCGGGGCTCGAAGTCATTACGGTGCGGAGGTGCTCGTGCACCAACCGATCGGGATCGATCGCCGGATCCGTGGAGTAGAGCTTGCGGTACCGGCTTTCGCTGGGCTCGCCGGAGACGTCGAGGTGGATGAACGGCGCGTCGCGGGTGTCCGGCACCTCGGCGCCGGGTGTGAGCAGCGCGAGCCGTCGCGCGGCCTCGGCGGCACCGAGCAGCACGGCGTGCCGGGCCAGCAGGTACAGCAACGCCGACGGCGGGAGGTTGTCGGTGAACCCCTCTTCCTTGCGCACCCTCTCCAGATCGGCCGCGCCGTAATGCGCCAGCCAGGCCAGATAGTTGCCTTCGGGCGCATAGGCCCGGATGAGGTCCACTTCGGACAGTGGACGGTCGTCGACGACGGGCGACTGGAGCAACTGGACCTGCTCGTCGAACACCCGCCGCAGCAGGTCGGGTTCCCCGTCCTGATAACCGAACCTCGCCAGCACCTCCCGCATCGGCGCGCTCAAGGCGGTTTCCAGCCGCTCGGCGAACCCCTGGCCGAATCCCCGGCCGAGCAGATCGTCGGTGCTCTGGGCGAACCGCTGGTAGTACTCGGCCGAAGTCGGGTGCAGGGCGAGGATGTCCAACAGCTTCTGGTGCGGATCCCCCTTGGCCGAATCGAGGTACTGGACCTTCGAGAGCGCGGCGTGCCAGTCGAGCGCGGCTTCCTTGAGGACGTTGTTCAGTGCCGTGCGATGCGGAGCGGTGGCCGGGAAGGCGAGCCGCGAGAACACCGTCGTCGGCAGGATTCCGTAAGGTTGCCTGCCGATCTTGACCGCGGGCAGCGGCCCCCGGCCCGACACGTGCTCCAGGAAGAACTGCCGCGTCTGCGCGATCTGCTGTTCGGTCAGCACGCCGTTCAGCAACGCCGGAAGGTAGTAACCCCAGGTCGCGGGCCACAACGCGGTATGCGCCGCGCGGGCGTCCCGCCGGTCCTTGCCCTCGGCGTTCGCCACCCCGGCAAGCACGGCCGGGTCGAGGCCGAGCAGTTCGGCAAACCACTCGCCGTCGGTCTTGGTGGTCCAATCCGCGGCGGCGGCCGCGAAACCGGCGGCCGTGGCGAGCGCGGATTCGGCTTCGGCGCGCGGATCCTGGCCCGCGGCCGCCTGTTCCGAGTTGTTCGTCGGCGTTCCCTGTGGCAGGAAACCGAAGCCTGCCGGCGTGCGCACCTGGTCGGTGAGCAGCTTGCCCCAGTCGTCCGCCGACGTCTGCGGGGTGGCCTGCTCGCGGAGGCCGAGAACGACGAGCCTGTCGAGACCGGCGCTGAACTCCGGTTTCACCACAATCCGGATGCCCATCCCGACCTCTTCGGCCGCTTTGAACTCGATGAGCCATTTCAAGGCGTCCGGAACCCTCAGTTCACCGGTCCCCTCGTCGATCTTGAGCTGTTTGTCCAGGAGCTCACCGGGGTTGGGGCTGACCGCGAGTCCGGGTTTGACCGGACGGCCGCTCTCGGAGAAGACCCGTGTCCCGCCGACGTAACCGAAGGCAGTGAACTTGTCCGGCAACAGTTTCGCGGTCGCGGCGGTCGTCCAGGACTCCTCCGCGATCTCTCCCGGAGGCAGCGGGGTGAGCTCCAGGAAGGCCACCGCCACCACGTCGCTCCGGTTCGACGGCGCACTGTCCATTCCGGACGGACGGACCGCACGGATCGCCTTCGCCCGCGCCGCCCCCACCGCGGCGATCAAGGCGATGTCGGCGTCCCGCAGCTTTTCGCGGTCGCCGTGCGCCTTCCAGACCGCCGTCCAGTGGTCGACGGTCGGCTGGCGGTCCTGCTGCGCGACGGGCTGCGCCGTGACGACCACCAGAACCGTCGTCCCGGCGGGAACCTGGCTCGGGCGGCCTGCTGGGTTGGCCGGTTTGTACTTCTGCAGCAACCAGCCCGCCCTCCCGGCGGGAACCCGGGCCGCGAGCTGTTCCCACGCCGCGCTCTCGCCCACCGGCGAACCGCCCGCGGCCCAGAGCGTGGTCCAGTAGGCGTCCAGCGCGGCGAGTTCGGCCGGGGTCGGACGGGGTTCGAACTTGTCGACCGACCACTCGTCGGGGAAAACCCGGACGAGCAGTTCGGTGCCGACGTACCGGGTCTCCACCCGCACCGGTCCCAGCAGCACCGGGAAATCAAGCTTGAGGTCGGGCATCCCGCAGCATCTCCTGTGCGTGTACGGCCACCAGAACCGGCGCCTGGAAAAGGATGTAGGCGACATCGGCGGCACTGACGTCGGGCGCCCACTCGGTGATGTTCACGTCGTCTTCGCGCTGCCGCTCTTTTTCCTGATCGTCGTCGTCACCGTTGAAGTCGTCGAGGCCGACCTCGACACCCTGGTCGAACCGGATGAACCCCGACCTCGACCGTTCGGGATCGAGGTGACCCCACGTGACGTCGTTCCACACCTCGATCTCCGGCAGCCCCTCCGGCGGTGGCTCGTCGAGACCGAACCGCGGATCGCCGGGGCGTTCCTTGAGCACGAAGAACCAGCCGAGCCCGTCCGCCCCGCCGGACCGCGCTTCGGGCTCGCTCAACGGGAACCCGAGAAGGTAGATGTCCGGCGAGATCTTGGCTTCGTAGGTCGGCAGCCGCACCAGCTGGTCGGTGAGCGGGACATTCGCCGGAATGGGCGCGATGGTGCGCTCGCCGGTCTTGTTCTGTGTCCCGTCCTTGTTCAACGGCCAGGTCGCCTTATGCGCGTAGATCGAGACATTCGGGTACTTCTTGAGCAGCTCGCCGCGGATCACCAGGACGAGATCCTTTTGCTGCGGCGCGGCGGAGGGACGGCGATGGTTGTTCTCGCCGAGCTTCGCGGTCTTGCTCCAGCGGTGCAGCGGCGGGATGTCGTACAGCCGTTCCCGCCACGCTTCCCGGGATTCACCCGGCTCCAGCGGCACCGGACGCGGATCCCAGAACTGCCGGAACGGCGTCCCGCGCAGATCGGTCGGGAACTCACGCCAGAGCAGTTCCCTCGCCATTTCGTGGTTGAGCCCGATGAGATAGGCCTCGATGAACTGCCGGTTGTTCTCCAGCAAGGTGATCGAGTTCTCCGGCAGCAGCCCGATACCGGGTACGAACGTCTCGGCGGAGAACTTCAGCAGCTCCTCGTACATCGGCATGTCGAACACCGGATACGCCAGGATCTCGATCAGCTCGCCCACCGCGATCCGCAGCCGCTCCGGCAGGTTCATCGAGCCGGCGAGGCTCTCCATCAACGTCTTCTCCGCACGCAGGCCGTCGATCATGTCGTCGATGGCTTCGATCACGCCGAGCTGGTCGTCGACGACCTCCGCGACGGCAGCGGCCCCGGCGAGACCGTCGTCCAGCGCGCGCAGCGCGGTCCGGTACCGCGAAGGCTCCTGCTCCTCGATCGCGGCACGGGAAAGGTCCACCCCCAAGGAGGCGACCGTGACCGGTGGCGCGCCCTTGGCCGGGGCCGCGGTGACCTCCCCGTGGTCGATCCGGTCCACCAGCAGGTCGAATTGGCTGCCCAGCGGAAGCAGTCGTTTCCTCAGCCGGGAACCCGGCCGCGTGATCCGGCGCATCGGCGCGGACATCGGCGCGGCGGCGACCCGGCTTCTGTCCACTTTGTACCCGACGGCGAACAGTTCCGGCGCCTCCGCCGAGGCTGACCGCGCACTCGCCGAAGCCGGACGTTCGACCACCCGCCCGTGGACCGGCGCGGTCAAGGTCAGCGCCCGTCCCGAAACCGGCTGATCCGCGGCGGCGAGGGTCTTTGGCGGGACGGTCGGGGTGAGATGCTTGCCCTGCAAGCGGTTCCCGAGCTGACGCGCCAGCTGCCCTGCCCGGATGAGCGCGTTGGCCCGCTGGATGTCACCGAGCTGGTTCCAGGCCGCGGCCATGAATTCTTCCTGGCGCGCTTGGACGACCTTGGTCCCGAACTGGGCGGCGACGCGAAACCGGGGATCGAGGTTGAGCCGGTGCACCCAGTTGCGTTGCTGCTCGGGCGGCAGCGGCTGCCCGTCCTCGGTCAGCAGGGTCCGGGTCAGCGAAGGCCAGCAGCCGTACAGCGGTGGGGTGATCACCGGATCGGTCACGTCCGCCACCGCGGTGACCCCGGCTGTCTCGGCGGCTTCGGCGTTCGCGGCGGGCGGCGGTTTCTGCCGGTAGGCCTGCGCCAGGTTGACGAAGCCCGCCATCGCCTTCTGCCACTGGTTCGGGTACGGCGACGCCGTTTCGGTGTGGTAGCCGTCCCAGTTCTCGAAGTCGTCGGGATGGCCGTCGGTTCGGGGCAGCTGAAGGGCGCCGCCGAGCTTCAGTACACCGTCGGGCAGGGTCGGCGTCGTGAGCGGCGGCAGGTCGTACACCCGGCGATGCGCGTCCATCGGCCGCCTGCCGACCGGATCACCGGCCTCGTACGGTTTGAGCAGCCGGACGAGGAATTCGAAGTCGCCGACCGTGCTCGTGGTGAAGGACCAGCGGTGGTAGTACGGCAGGACGACCTGTCCGGTTCCCGCGCCCCAGCTCGGTTCCGTCGCCTTGAGGTCCGCGGGCACGTTCTCGCCGAGCCCCGCCAGCCGCCCGGCTTCGAACGCGGGCACCAGAAAGGCGTGATAGGTCGTGGAGGGCTTCAGATGCCGGGGGCAGAGCACCCGCGAGCAGGCGCTGTCCGGCGCATCACGCAGTACCCGGGTCAGCTTGCCCAGTGCGGTGCCCATGTCGGCCGGGTCGTCGACCGCGAGCCGCCCGTCGAGTTCCCCGTTGACGTGGACATGCGCCCACGCCCCGAGTTCGCCGGGCGGCTGCAGTGCCTGCGGGTTCTTCACCGTGACGAACGGCAGTGGCTTGTCCGGCACCAGACCGTCTTCGAACTCCGCCTGCCCGGTGTCCCCACCCGTGGAAAGGACGATCAGGGCGAGCCAGGGAGCCAGCCGTTTCGTCGCGTCGTCCGGTTTCGCCGGACTGTAGCGCCAGGGAATGTCCTCTTGGTAAAACTCGATATGCGCCAGGTAATTGGGCTCGAAGTTGGGGATGCCGGGTCGCGGTTCGGTGCGGGAGATGGCCCGAGGGTCGAGACCGACGACGTCACCGGGACCGTAGAGCTGCACCGGCCGCGTGAGTTCCCGGTGCGGCGCGGGATCACCGTCCTTGAGCGCGTCCCCGGTCAGCCGCAGCTCGACCGGGATGGTCGCCCGCGGCCCGGCGACGTCACCCTTGATCCGGGTGGTCAGCCCGGTCCGCAGCCACGGCAGGAAGGAGTAGGCGTTCGCGCTCACGAACCACTCCCGAACTTCTCGGCGGTCTTCGTCAGCTCGGGTTTCTGCGTGGCGGCGGCGAGTCCGGTACTGGCGATCCCGCCGGCGACGAGCACGGTGGTCCCGGAGGCGACGGCGGCGAACCCCCAGCGTCCTTCGGCCAGCCCCGTCACCGGTTTCCAGTCACCCGCGTCATAACGCAGGACACTGCGGTAACCGGCTTCGTTCGTGACGTCGTCGGCGCCGCCGGTCACCACGACCTGCCCGCCGCCGACGGCGACAGCGCGGTGGAAGGCCCGGCCGCCCGGCATGGGTGTGGCGTCCTTCCAGGTTCCGGTCGTCCCGGTCAGCTCGAAGATCTCGGCGGTGGCGCGGGCGAACGGGTCGAACGCGCCCTCGGCCGTCACCCCCGGCGCCTTCCCACCCGTGACGAGGACGGAGGTGTCGGACAACGCCGTCGCGGTGTGCCCGCTCCGGGGAAACCGCATGGTGGCGGCGACGGTCCACGGGCTGGTGCCCGCCGCGGCCGCGGAATCGTAGATCTCGCAGAACGCGAGGGCCGGATCGTCGGCCGTGCCGACCGGAACGGTTCCCCCGCAGACCAGCACCTTCTTGCCACCGCTCAGGACCACCGCGACGTGCCCGGTCCGCGCGTCGGTCAGCTCACCGGCAGGCTCCCACGTCTTGGTGGCCGGGTCGAACAGTTCGGCGGTGCGCAGCGCCATCACCTTGCCGCCCGGCCGGAGCGTGCTGCCACCCGAAACCAGGACCTTGCCGTTCGACAGCGCCACGGCACTGTGTCCCCACCGGGCCGCCTTCATCGGCTTCTCGACCGGCGTCCACTTGTTCTCGGCCGGGTCGTACAGCTCGGCCGTGGCCAGCGCGGGCCCGCCGGCCGCGCTGATCCCGCCGGTGATCAACGCCTTCCCGCCGGTCAGCGGGGTCAGCGCGTGCAGCTGCCGCGCGGTGCCGAGGACGAGGGGATCCGACCACTTCCCCGTTTCGAAGTCGAAGACGGCACTCTGCTTGACACTGGCGGACGCCGCGTCCGCGCCGCCGGCGACGAGCGCCTTCTTGCCGCCCTCCAACAGGACGGCGGCGTCGTGCTGGCCTGCCCACGTCACGGCCGCGAGGTAGTCGGGGGCGGTCGGGTCGGCCGCGAGCACACTGGTCATGGGGGCGATCCCTTCGGAGTTCACGGCAGGTAGAGCTCGGCTCGGCCGTCGATTTCGACGGGCTCCGGTCCCACGGCACCGGCCCCGGTGCGGGACAGGCCGCCGACGGCGAACACGCGGCCGTCGGCCAAGGTGACGGCCGGGAAGTCCCAGCGGCCACCGGCGAGCGCGCCGGTTTCGCTCCAGGAACCGGAACCGGGGTTGAAGACCACGGTGGACCGGAAGCCCGCGGTCGCGTGTGGACGGCCGACCCCACCGGTGACGACGGCGCCGAGAGGGGTGGCCACACATCGGTGACCACTCCGGCCACCGCCGGGCAGATCGCCGACACGGGTCCATGCCTTGGTCTCCGGGTCGAAGACCTCGGCCGTGGCAAGGCTTCCCGGGCGATACGGGAGCCCTCCGACGGCGTCGCCTCCGGTGACCAGCACCGTCCCGTCGGGCAGCACCGCCGCCGAATGACCCTTGCGGGGAACCGCGAGGGAACCCGCCGGAAGCCAGGTCTTCGCCGCCAGGTCGTAGAGCTCGCAGGTCGCCAGCGCCCGCTCGCCCTCACCGGTCGGCACCGCGCCACCGATGACCAACACCCCGGTCGGCTGCTTGGTCTTCTTGTCGGTGAGGACGACAGCCTGATGCCCGGTGCGGGCGTCGGTCATCGTCGCGGCCGCCGTCCACTGGAGAGTCCGCGGATCCAGCAGCTCGGCCGAAGCCAGCGCCGCGCCCCGGCCGGACGTGCCGCCCACGACGAGCAGCTGGGTGCCGGCCGGGGTGGCGGTGTGCCCGTACCGGGCCGTGCTCAGGGCTCCCGTGTCCTGCCAGGACTTCGCGACCGGGTCGAACACCTCCGCCGAAGCCAGCGGGACGCCGATCGCGTCGAGCCCGCCGGAGGCGACGGCCCGGCCGTCGGCGAGCCTGGCCGTACCGTGCCGCAGCCGGGCGGTCTTCAGCGACGGGGCGCCGGTTTCCCAGAGGACCGCCACCGGGTCGAATACCGACGTGGTCGTCACCGGTTTCCCGTGCGCGTCGGCACCACCCGCGACGAGCACCTTGCCGCCGGCGAGGACGACGGCGCCTGCCGCCGAAACCGGCGAGGGCGCGGCCACGGCCGACCAGGTGCCGGGTTCGGCCACCGGCCCGCCCGCGACCTCCGTGCGGTGCAGGACATGCAGCTGCCCGGTGAGACCCGGTTCCGCGGCGATCCAGCCCGCCATCGCGTCGGCGGCGCTCGCCTCGCTCCGGAAGTTCGCCGTGGTCGATCCGGTCTTCGCGGGCGGAAAAGCCTGCAGGTTGTTGCGCCGGTAGGCGACGATGAATCGGTCGCCGGTGAGGCGGACGGTCTCGTCGGGCGCGAACGGCTGCCGCAACCGGGTTTCGTGCTGGGACAACGGTGAGCGCGCGGTGCTGCTGCCGTCGAGCAACGTGCCGAAGACCGCGGGCGGCGAGCTGTACAGCTTCGGCTTGGCCGGAGCCTTCATCGCCATCCGGACCCGGCGGCGCCGCATCCCCAAGGTGACGACCGGCTCCGGCGGCTCATTGTCCACTATGTACAGTTCGTAGCGGGCGCTGCGGCGCACCACGCGCGGCGACGCGATGGCGCCCTTCTCGGCGGTGAGTTCGATGCCCGCGTTCTGATCCTCATACGCGGCACGGGAAAGCTTCGCGGCGTCGTCGGAGTCCTGGAACTGCCCCATCGCGAACTTGTCGCCGGTGATCGACGCCCGTTCCAGCCCCTTGCCCGGTACCGGGGCGAACCCGAACCGCTTGCCGTCGCTGGGCCGCTGCGCGCCGACCCGGTCGATCCGGATGTCGAGCGGGATCGCCCGCTGGTGGATGAACAGCGAGCCCAGCGGATGCAGCACCGGATCGCCGGTCTCGGGCAGCTGCCGCAGGGTGACCAGCGGGGCGGTACCGCCCGCGGGCAGCCGGGTCTGCCAGCCCTCGGTTTTGCGGACCTCGTTCTCCAGCAGGCCGAGCACCTCGACCGGGGGCAGCGCGGTGTCGCGCTCCTCACCCCAGGAGATGTCGAAATCCGCCGAGATTTCGAAGAACAGCAAGGAGATCGAGCCCCGGCCGTGTGCACGCCACGGTGACGGCCCCTCCAGCTGGAAGTCGAGATCGATACCGAAGACACCGACGCCGAACGCCTTCAGCGAGACACCGGCGGAGATCTGGATGATGAACGAGAACGGCGAGAACCGGAACAACGCGTCGAAGGCGAGATGCCCTTCGATGCCGAACCCGCCGAAGCCCAGCCGTAGTTCGGCCTTCGCGCCGAATTGGACGGTGTTGCTGGTGACCGCGAAATAGCCGGAGACGCGGATCAGCCGTCCCGGCGAGTTGAGGATGTCGACCGACAGCCTCGGCGGCACGGGGAACGGCAGCGGCGGCGGTTTGAACGACGGATGGAACCCGCCGACGCTGAGCACGAAGTCCGCGTTGTCACTCCAATCGACGAGCAGTCCCATCCCGCCTTCGATGGTCATCGTCAGGATGCGGGAATCGAAGAGCTGCGCGTAGAACCACAGCCTCGACTTGTCGACTTGGAGCGCGCCGATGAAGTTGACCTGGATCACCAGCAGCGCGACGTCCTCGCTCGGCAGGACGCATTTCAGCACCCCGAGGATCGCGATGTTGCCAGGCGGGATCTCCACGATCACCCCGAGCGAGACGGTGACCAGCGCCGGGGTGCCCCAGCCGATCTTCGCCATCGGGCCGATGAGGAACCGGCCCTCCTCCGGCGGGAAGAACCGCCGGAGGTCGCTGATGATCCGCGGCGCGTTCGCGATGACGTCCTTGGGGAACATCACCGATTCGATGCCACCGCTGACGACGCCGTCGAGCAGCGCGGCGAAGTCCATCCGCCGGTTGAGGCCGAGCACACCGCCGACGCCGAGGAGCGTGAACCCGAAGCCGAGCTGGATGCCGCCGCCCCCGAACTCGGTGGCGATCACGATCAGCAGCGAGAACCCGTCGGACCCGTCCGGCATCCGCGTGGTGATCAGCCCGATGGCCTTGAGCTCGACCAGCCCGGAGAACTCCAGTTCCAGCGCACCCGCGTACTCGCCGCGCTCCGGGTCGAAGTAGAGATACCCGCCGCCGGAGACGATGCCGGCGTCGACCGAAAGCCCGACACCCTTGGGTGGTTTGAACCCGAGCGACAGATCGACCGGCCCCAGGTTGCCGTCGTTGCCCGGTTTGAAGGCGAGGTCCGCGGTGAGCCCGATCTGCTCCACCACCGCCGTGATCGGCCCGAGCTCGGCCTTGAACGTCGTCCCCAGCCCGATCGGGATACCGTCGCCGGACGGGGACGCGGAGATCGTCAGCCCCTGGATCTCCAGCGGGCCCAGCTTGAAATGCGTCGGGATACGCGCCTCGAGGTTGGCGGAACCGCGGAAGTAGAACCCGTTCGCGTGCGAGATCCCGACGACGAGGTCGCCGCCGACGGTGAACCCGCCACCCGGGATGAGCTTCCCGATGAAGCCGTCGGCTCCGCCCGGGGTGAAGACGAACTCGAGCCCCTTGATCTCGAACTCGGCGAAGACGTCCACGCCGTCGGCGATCCTCACGCCACCGGTCGCGCCGATCGTGCGGTACTGCAGCCTGGTGCCGTCGCGGGAACCGAGGAGGAGGGTGGGCTCACCCGTGGCGCCGCCGCGTTCGACGACCACCTCGATGGCGCCGTCGACCTTGCCGGGCGAGCCCTTCTCGAAGCCGACGACGGTCTCGATCCCTTGGCCGGGAAGGAATCTGAGCGCGACGCCGCCCTTGAGATCGAGATCGCTGCGGATGAGGACCGTGATTCCCGGCGCGAGCGGGAGTTCCACGCCTGCCGAACCGTCGAACGACGGCAGCAACGCCAGCCCCGGCGGTCCGCCGCCCACGCCGGGTACACCGACGAGCCGGATCTCGGCGGACATCCGGTTTTGAAGCGAGGGAACCCGTTCGAAGAAAACACTTTTGATCGTTTTGACCCGGTTCGCCGAGTCACCCACGACGGCCTCCGCCGCCGCGGTCCCGAGGTCTTCGACCGCGATATGGACACCGAGCGCCGCGAGGAGGTCGTCGACCCGCGAGGCGAGGGCGCCGAAGCGGAACTCGGCGGTTCCCCAGCCGAAGGCGTCCTTGAGGACTCCGGCGGGATCGGACAGCAACCGCGGCAAGTCGGTGATGTCCAGCGAAACACGCATGTACGGCGGCCGGTTCCCCGCCGGTGGCGCGTAACCGTTCTTGATCACACCGAGTACGTGCAGGCCATGACCGAGGGACGGGTGGAACCGGTGCAGATAGGTGATGATCAAGTATTCGAGGACCTGCCCCGGGAATTTCTCCAGGAAGCCGTCGGCCCGCAGGGATTCCGGGATGGCCGACGGCGGGGCGTTCTTGATCGCCCGGATCCCGTTGACGACACCTTGGACGGCGCCGAGGACCCGCCCGATGTCGTCGGGCGAGACGCTGACAGCCGCGCCACCGTCGCCCACCGAACCGCCGATGTTGATGCCGCCGTCGCCCAGTAGACCGCGTAGGGCGTCATACAGGGTCTCGACCTGTGCTCCCAGTTCGGCGAACGGCTGCGGGATGGCTTCGGCACGCCAGCCGAGCCTGCGCAGGAAGCCGGAGAACTCCTCGGGAGAGGTCAAGGCGGTCCGCAGCGGGAGCAGGGCCTGCCCGATCTCGGCGAGGATCTTTTCGAAGGTACCCAGCTCAGCCATTCCCGCCTCCCGGGTAGAACTGCGCGCTCAGCAAGGCATGCGCACCGGGGTCGACGCGATTGACGATCAGCCACTTGCAGACGAAACAGAACTCCCCTGCCTCGTTCCTTCCGGCACCGTCGCGCATTTTGCATATCCCGGCCGGGCGGTAAGTTCCTCCCGCGAAGTGGGCCGCACCTTCGTAGATCCCGACGAGGTGGCTCGGCCCACACGGAATGAGTCCACCGTCGATCGCACGCGGGTAGTCGGGTCCTTCGTTGACTTCGGTGGTGTTCGTGTCGAGGTTGAGCGGCTCCTGTTTGGCCCGCAGGAAATCCAGGGTCTTCTTACGGACCGCGAGAAGCGGCGTGCCTGCCGCGTCCCGCGCCGGCAAGAACAGCACGGCCCCCTCTTCGAACACCGGGAACGGCGAGGCCGGCAGCGCCGGACCGTTGAGGACGAGCGTGCCCGCCGCCCTGTTGACGATGGAGACCCGGAGGTCGTCCAGATAGCCGGGGGCGAGCCGCGGCAGTGGCAGCTGCTTGCCGTCCGATCCGGGTTTGAAGTTCCTGAGGTGTACCGGGGTCGCCGTCCCTTCGAGCGGAGCCCATTTGCCGATCTCGGCCGGGCCGAGGGAAACCTGGATACCGGACGGCACGTTCACGGAACGGTCGATCAGGCGCGCCGACTGCTTCATCCTCGGCAGGGTGAGCCACTTGACCTTCGCCATGTCGAGATTCCGGCTGGGCACCGCGCCGGACCGCAGGAAGGACAGCAGCGAGACGTTGTCGTGATCGAAGTCCAACGTCGTCACCGCGACTCCCGGATTGTCGCCACCCCGGGATTCGTATTCGTCGCCGAGGTTGAAACTGTGCCCGAATTCGTGGGCGACGGTATCGACGAGCGAATCGAGGTCGGCGACGAATTCGGCCTGATCGCGACGCATTTCCAGCGGGTCGCGCCCCGGCGTGCCCGATCCGGCGTAGGTGAACTTCAAGCTCTGCTTCACGTCCAGCGTCTGCCCCACGACGGTGCTCGCGTTGAAGTTCTCGCCACCGTCGAGGTCGTCGTTGACGATCATCGCGATGAGTCCCCGGCTGCGCCGGAACCCGGCCGGGTCGGCTTTCCACTCGTCGCCGATCGGATGGACGACTCCCGCCAGCCGGAACTTGAGTCCCACGGCGAACCGAAGAATCGGATTGCCGATATTCGCCCTCTCCTCATCGTGCAGTTCGGGAGGATGCCGTCGCGGGTCGGGAGAGAGTCCTCTTGTCACGTCGGGACGGTAGAACTCGTACACCCTGGCGATGAAGGCTTTGAGCGCCGCGTCCCCCTTGACGTCGGCCGCGGGCCGGGGGGCGTGATTCTTCGACTCGTCGGAAGTGCGGTCGCCGAACCGCTGGCCGAGGTACAGGCCGAAAAAGGTATCGCAAGCGTGCGGGATCCCTTTGGCCTGCTGCGCCTTCCACGCTTCGATCAGCGCGTCGTTCGTCAGCGACACTTTGAAGTCGGCGAGATCCTGATCGTTCCACAGGTTCCGCAGAACGTCGTTCGCACGCCGCTCGTCACGCATCGGCAAGCCGACGCGCGCGATGAGTTCGTCCAGCGAGTACACGTTCTTGGCGCCGTCCACCGGCCCGTTGAACGGGATGGGCGAGCCAATGACGATGTCGTGGCTCGCGGTGTCGGTCACCCGGAACCCGGTGGTGACCCTGCTTTCCCGTGACGGGGTAAAATAGCTGAACATGTTGAACCGTTCGGCGAGGATTCCGTACGGCTCGTGCCGGGGCTTGGTGAACAGGTCGTAGGAGATCTGGGCGACAGCGCTCTGGAACTTCTGTTCCTGGGCGGCGGTGAACCCTTCCGCGAGGAAGAGGATGTTCTGCATCTTGGCCGCGCCGGCGACGTTCTTGTTGTCCACGGGGAACAAATCGGCGCGGACCCGCCCGTAATCGACGACGTGTACCGGCAGTTCCTTGGCCGGACCTCCCTGGAACGAACCGGAAACCTTCAACGCCGGAGGCAGTGGCGGGTTCGGCGGGACGGGCGGCGGAGGGGTCTCGACGGATCCGCCGAGCCTGCCCTGCGCCGAGACCGTGAGCTTCGCGGGGTCGCTCGGGGAAAGCGTGATGTAGCCGTGCCCGGTGATGTCACCGACGAGATCGGTCCCGCTCGCGGCGTCGTCGTCGAATCTCGCGTACAAGGACGGCTGCGCGTGCGGGACCACCGGATCCAGCGCCGTCGTGATGGAGTCGTTCCCGAACCACCAGTTCTCTATCTTCCGATGTACCTGGAGCCTGCCGACCAGGTACTGGTCACCCACCCGGACCTGGAACAGGTAGACGCCGGTCTTGGTCGCCTTCACCACTCCCGCCGAGTCGACGGTCGGCAGGTCGTCGAATCGATGACGGAGCGGGGCATGCGGGGCGAAAAATTCGATCACCCGCTCCGACGCGCCGACCGGGGTGAGCGGAGAGCGACCGCTGACCGGATCCGGATCCCCCCGCCGGAACAACCTCAGCTCCAGCGCGGACGCGCCGGTCAGCGCCAAATGCAGATCGCAGTGCGGGAAAAGCACGAGATCGGTCACGATCGGCACTTCCTATCCACGCGACGGACGGCAGGAAGATTCACGGCGACTTTCGTTCCCCCGCCTCAAAATCTCCGCGAACACAGCAAGCGTGGCGCCCGAATGGACCAGCCGTCAACGCATGGCCCGATGAACTGCCCCATAAGGCAGCGGGCCGGGCGGGCTCCGGTGTGGCAAGGTCGGCAACGTGGAGAAGGACGCGTATCTCGAGGACGCGATCAAGGACGTACTGAGCGGTGACGAGGCGGCACTCGACGACCGGATCGGGCACGCCGCGCTGATGTTCGCCGCGTCCGGGGCGATGGCGGAAGCCGTCAGACTGATCACGCATTGGCACGCGCTCACCGAACGTCCCGTGACCGCGCTCGTCCCCGGCGCCGTGCGGGAACGCGCGTGGGCGATGCTCTTCGAGGCACAGGGCGCGCGGCCGGAGTGGGCCGCGGCGCTGACCCCGCTCGACCTCGACGCGGAGGAGCGCGCCCACGACGCGTACCTCGCCCGCCGGGTGTCCGATCTCGACGGTCTGTTCAGCGGCTCCCCGATCGGCGAGGCGGTGTCGCACCTCGGGCCGTCCCGGCCGGACCGCCTTCGCGAGGCTGTCGCGCGAGGCGACGTCGACGCCTGGGCCGAGATCGCGTCGCGGCAGGGCAAGCCGGACGTCGCCATCCTCGCCGCGTCCCGTCCGCTCGCCCCGCGGCTGGTCGCGGGCGCCGACCCGCTCGGGCTCGGCGACTGGCCGGGCCTCTGCGCCGGAGCCCTGGTCGCGGGCCTGTACGAGCGCTATCCGCCGGACACCGGCTCCTGGCGCGAGATGATCGCGGGCGTCCTCCGGCTACGCGGCGGCGGGACCGCGCCCCCGGCGGCGTCACCCCGCAACGTCGGCGCGGCCGAGGCGCGACTCGGCCTCCGGCTGCCCGCCGACTACCGAGAGTTCCTGCTTACCTGTGACGGTCTCCCCGCCGACGTCGTCTTCCCGCGCCTGCTCGGGACGGCGGAACTACGCGCGGAAGGCGGGGTCGTCGTCATCTCCGACCCGGCCGTGGTGCTGCTCACCGCCGCCGGTGACCAGTGGCGGACGGTCGAAATCGACCCGGCGCTGGGCACGACGGTGCACCCGACGTTCCACGCACTGCTGGAACGGCACCTGCTCCTGCTGGCGCAGTCCGCCTGAGGCCCCATGGCCTCGTGAGCGGTAAGGACGGTGGCGCGTGAAGGCCCCCTTCCCTCGGC